>CAJMPE010000072.1 GCA_905215275.1 uncultured bacterium
TCGAAAGAGGGGGCGGAACGGCTCGCCGACCGGATGGCCGCCACCGGCTACAACGCGGTGCGCTTCCACCATCACGACGGGGCGCTCTCTCTGCGCAAGGACGGCCGGAGCACCGCATTTCATGAGCTTTTTCAGGGTCAGCTCCTGCTGAGAGATTTGATACAGCAGCCGTGCGGCCAGCTCTTCGGGCGGGGCGGAAAGCCCGGGCCGGAATGCGTGTACTGCCCGGGTAAAGGCGTGGACGCCCTCTTCCGTTTGGAGCATCACCAGCTGTGTATGCCCCCGCAGCAGGGCGAACAGTCCGACCTGATACTCCCGGGTGTCCAGCAGAAGCTCCATCTCGTCGGCGGTGAGGAGGAGGATGTCCGCGAAGGGGAGAAACTGCATCACCGTGTCCCGCAGAGTCTTTTCGCCGGGCCAGAGAGCCGGGCGGAGAGAGGGGACAAAGCAGACCGGCACACCGGCGGTGCGGGCGGTGTCCAGCGCGGCAAGATGGGTGTAGCGGCAGGGGCTGTCCACGAGGCAGGCGCTGGAAAAGGCCAGCATTTCAGCATCTGCGGCCCAGTCAGCGCCCAGCTGTTCGGGTGCATAGAGCAGCTCCGAAGAACGGGTGCGGCAGCCTAGCTGTTCGCCGCCGCCGTCGAACAGCAGCGGCGTGGGGGCGCGGGAGGTGAAGCAGACCCGGCTGATGTCCACACCGGCAGCAGATAAAGCGTCTGCGATGCGGTGTCCGAAAGCATCCTCGCCAAGCTGCGCTAAAAGAGAGGCTCTGCCGCCCTGTGCGGCATAAGCCAGTGCCAGCGAGGCGGCGCTTCCGCCCATGCGGGGAGAAAACGTCTCTGCCGACGCCAGCGGCGCGGGGCTGTTCAATTCCAGCCACGCTTCGCCCAGACAGTATAAAGTCTTGCCCGGCATGATGCACCCTCCCTTCTGCCTGTTTTCAAAAACAAACTACAGTATACACCCATCCGGGCGTTTGTGCAAATGGAGAGCTTGACAGCTTCGGTCGGATTGTGATAAACTGACGCAATATGGCAGTATATCTGAAATTTGAATGATAAAAATGTGACATTTGACGAGGAAAACATGAGCCTTACCAAACAGTATTTCAAATACGTCAGCCAGAACATCTTCGGTCTGCTGGGGACGTCCTGCTACATCCTGGCCGATACCTATTTCATCTCGCAGGCGGCAGGCACCAGCGGTGTGGCTCTGCTGAACCTCTGTCTGCCCATCTACAACTTCATCTTCGCCATCGGCTCCATGCTGGGCCTCGGTGCGGCCACCCGCTACGCCATTCTCCGCGCACAGGGCGAGGAGCGGGCGGCACAGCGGTATTTCTCCAATGCCGTCTTTTGCGCCTGCCTGCTGGCCGTGCCCTTTGTGCTGGTGGGCATCTTCTGCCCCGGCACACTGCTGCGGCTCATGGGCGGCGATGCCGGTATCGTGGCGCTGGGCATCCCCTATGCGCGCATCTTCCTGCTGTTTACGCCCTTTTTCATGTGCAACTACATCGTGTCGGCCTTTGTCCGCAACGACGGTGCGCCCTCGCTGGCCATGGTGGCCACGCTGAGCGGCAGCCTGTTCAATGTGGTGTTCGACTACATCTTCATGTTCCCCATGGGGCTGGGGCTGGCCGGTGCGGCACTGGCCACCGCCGTTTCGCCGATGCTCAGCATCGCCATCTGCAGCCGCCACTTCTTCCAAAAAGACAACACGGTGCAGTTCGTGCGGCAGCTGCCCTCGGCAAAGCTGCTGGGGCAGAGCTGCCAGCTGGGCATCTCCGGCTTTGTGGGGGAGATGTCCTCCGGCGTGACCACGACGGTGTTCAACTTCCTGCTGCTGGGTCTGGCCGGGAATGTGGCCGTGGCGGCCTACGGCGTCGTGGCCAACTTTGCGCTGGTGGCCACCGCCATTTTCAACGGTGTGGCCCAGGGTGCCCAGCCGCTGGTGAGCCGCTGCTACGGCCAAAGCGACCGGGCCGGAGCCAGGAAGCTGCTCATTCTGGGCAGCTGCACCGCGCTGGCACTGGCGGCCGTGCTGTACGCGGTGGTGTTTGGCATGACCGACACGCTGGTGGGCTGGTTCAACAGTGAAAACTCGGCGCAGATGGCCCGGTTTGCCCACAACGGCATGCGGCTGTACTTCGTGGGCTACTTCTTTGCCGGGTTCAACATCGTGGCGGCGGGCTACCTGAGCGCCACCAACCGCCCGCTGGAAGCCTCGGTCACCTCCATCTGCCGCGGCGTGGCGGCCATTGTGGTCTGCTCGCTGGTGATGAGCGCCCTCTTTGGCATGAACGGCGTGTGGGCGGCCTTCCCGGCATCGGAGCTGCTGACGGCGCTGCTGACCCTGTTTTTGCTGTTGCGGAAGAAAAAGCAGACTGCGTGAGTTCTTGCGGTGAAAATATTCACAAAAAACAGAATGCTTGACAGGAACTTTACTTGAATGGGCGGGTATGACCTGCTATCCTTACGGCAGAGACCGGAATTTGCCGGTAATTGTGTGGATACGAGGAGCGAAAGTGAATAGCTATTATACTGCAAGCATTCTTGGCGGAGATGAATTCTGCGTGATCCTGACCCGGAATGTGGACAGGATCGATCAGCTGAACGCGGCCTTTGCCTGCAGGCTGCAGAACAACCGTGCCCAGCTGCCCTGGCTGCCGGATGTCTCGACGGGCTATGCGGTGTTCGACACCAGCGAGGAAGAACTCGGCAGCGCGGTAGAACGTGCAGACGCCGCGATGTACCGGGTGAAGAACGAGAAAAAGGCAGCGGCAAGATCTTAAATATAAAGTTCCTGCTCGCGCAGAGCTTCTTCGGGCGAAAGCCCGGACTGCGCAGTGTGACCGGCCAGCGCCCGCCATTGTGCGGGGGACTGGCCGGTTTCTTTTTTGAACACCCGGCACAGGTAGTTGGCACCGGAAAAGCCGCACAGGCTGGCCACCACGTCCAGCCGCGCACGCAGCGTGCGCAGGCGCCTCAATCGCATACGCGTACACATCATGCTCACGGCACACATGGCGTAGCTCCGGCCACGCGCTCGAGCTATAACACGCATGCCCGCCGTGGCGTCCAAAAGAAAAGCTCTCCGGTGCCTATGATTATCGGTGGCGTCATCGCCGTGCTTGCACTTGTCGCGATCGTTTTCTTTGTCGTGCCAGCCGTCAAGGGCTTCTTTGCCGGCGAGGATGCGAAAGTTGCTGCTGGCCAGCAAGTTACTATCACGATCCCCGATGGCGCCTCGGGTGATACCATCGCTTCGATTCTCTCCGAGAACCATATCGTCGAAGACCCCAAGGATTATTACGCAGCGGTCAAAAAGCTCAATGCCGATATGTCGCTTAAGCCTGGCACCTACTCGTTTACCACGCTCATGGACGCGACCAAGGTTGTTCAGCAGCTCATGGAAGGCCCCAATGCGGGCTCCGATGCGCTGACTATCCCTGAGGGCCTGACGGTCGACCAGGTCGCCGATCGTGTGGCCGCGGCATACGACAGCATTTCTAAGGAAGACTTCCTTAACCAGGCCAAAGCGAGCAATTATGTGAATGATTACGCTTTCCTTAAAGACGCTACAAACGATTCACTCGAGGGCTTCCTATTCCCCAAGACCTATTCGTTGGGTAAGGACCCATCTGCAGATGATGTGATTCGCGCCATGCTTGACCAGTTCAACGCCGAGTATAAGTCGCTTGACTTTGCCAGCTGCGAGGCCAAGATCAAGGAGCGCTATGGCGTGGAGATGTCCGATTACGACATCGTTAACCTTGCCTCGATCGTCGAGCGCGAGGGTCTCAACGCCGATCAGCGCGCGCATGTGGCATCAGTTTTCTATAACCGTCTGGCGGGCAAGCTCGATGGTCTGCGTTATCTCAATAGCGATGCGACCATGATGTATGTCACCGGCGGCGAGGTTACCGCCGACGACCTGCAGAGCGATAGCCCGTATAACACCTATAAGCACGAGGGGCTGCCGCCCACGCCCATCTGCTCTCCGTCTCTCGAGGCACTCAAGGCTACCCTTGAGCCGACCGACTCCGATGACCTGTATTTCTACATTACACAGGACGAGGAGTATTTCTCGAAGACCTACGAAGAGCACCAACAGTCTTGGAATTGATCATGAGGATTTTTAGCCCCAAACGATATGTTGCCTCAGTCGACCGCATCGACCTCGATACCCTGTGGGCCGACGGCAAGCGCGCCATTCTACTCGACCGTGATAACACCCTGGTGCCGCGCGATACCGAGCAGGTCCCCGCTGCGGTTTCCGCTTGGCTCGAGGCCGCCCATGCCAAGGGCTTTAAGCTGTGTATGGTGTCCAATAACTGGCATCGCGACCAGGTCATGGCATCGGCACGCGAGCTGGGGCTCGAGGCCATCAGCCATGCTATGAAGCCCGCCCCGTTTGCCCTGAAGGCGGGGCTTAAGCGTCTGGGCGCTACGGCCGACGAGGCCGTGCTGATCGGCGATCAGCTTTACACGGACGTGTGGAGCGGTAACTTTGCCGGCGTTGACACTATTCTGGTCAAGCCGCAGGCAACCCAGGACCTGTGGTACACGCAGATCTTCCGTATCTTTGAGCGCCGGGCCCTGCGCGACCTTCCCTGCGAGGAATAGGTTTCGCCATGTCTCAGCACATCAAACACGGCTGCGACCATATCTTCTTTATCGGCTTTTTGGGCGCGGGCAAGTCGACGCTTGCGCGCAACGTGGGCACTATGTTCAAGCGTCGATTCGTCGATACCGATCGCTTGGTTGTGCGTCGATGCGGCAAGTCGGTGACCGAGATATTTGAGACCGAGGGCGAGGTTCGTTTTCGCGAGCTCGAGACCTCGGCACTCCGTTCGCTTCAAAGCGAGCGCAGTTTGCTGGTATCGTGCGGGGGTGGCATCGTCGAGACGCCGGTGAACATTGAGTTGATGCACGAGATGGGTACATGCGTGTACCTCGAAGGTGACTTTGAGGACTCGTTGCGTCAGATTCGCCGCTCCGATACCCGGCCCGATTTCCGCTCGCCCGAGCACGCTGCGCGCCTGTTTGAGCATCGCCGTCCGCTGTATCGCCAGGCCGCCGATATTACCCTTGATATTCGCAACAAGTCCTTCGAGGACGTTTCCTACCTTTGTGCCGAGAAGCTTTTGGAGCGTGGGCTGCTATGATTCGCCGTCAACTTATCAATTTCCAAAACCGCAGTGTCGATGTCCGCGTCGGATTGGGCGCGTTCGAGGAGCTGCCGCGCATGTTTGCCTCGGCCGTGGGCAAGCCTAAGCGCGCAATGGTGGTTTGGAACGACGCCGCATCCGAGCGTTTTGGCGAGGTCGTCGAGCATGCGCTGATCGACGCCGGTTTTGCCGTGTCGCTGCTCGTCCTCGAGGTTTCGCCTGCCGGCGCTACGCTGGCCGATGCCGATACCGTCTTTGGCGCCCTGTCGGCTAACGGTATTACCTGCGACGATCTCGTTGTCGCTGTCGGCGACACGGCGACCTGCTCGGTCGTTTGCTGGTGTGCCAATCAGTGGTGCGGTCGCACCGAGTGCGCCTTGCTGCCGACGACGTTCGACGCCATGCTCACGGTCGCGACGACCATGAAGCCGCTCATTGCCTCGTCGGCCAATGCCCTTCCCGCTATCGCGTTCCGTCCCGAGCCGGGCTTGGTCGTGTGTGACCTCGACCTTGTTCGCGAGGCGGACCCCGAGGACCTCAAGCCCGGCTATGCGGTACTTGTTGGCACCATGCTTTCGAGCAGCAAGTCCCGCTGGAATCAGTTTACCGAGACCGTCCCCGAGATTCTCGCGGGCGAGGAGGTCGCGCTTGTCAATGCCATTCAGTGGTCTCAGACTGCCCGCAAGGACGTACTGATGGCCACGAACCCGAGTGCCCGCCATGCGCTCGATTTTGGCAAGACGGGGGAGCGTACCCTGCGCGCCTGCTTGGGCGATGCCGCTTCTCAGGTCCCTGCCTACCAGCTGTTGTCCGAGGGCATGCGCTTTGAGGCGCGCCTAGCACATGATGCCTGCGACTTTGATATCGATTACGTCTTTGAGGTCGATGACTGCCTGGAGGACTTTGGTATCGAGGAGCTTGCCTTTGATCTGGAGCCTGCCGCATATATCGAGGAGTTCCGCAGGCAGCAGTTTGTCCGCTCGAACCGCAGTATGTTGCCGCTGCCCGCAGCGCTCGGCGCCATTCGTCTAACGGGCGTTGAGGACGAGGTTCTTGAGCGCCATGCTCACGCCTACTTGGCTTCTCGCAAAGAACTTCTCTAAGATTTATTGACATCCATCGTCTTTCGTATCATGTTGAGGGACGGGTTTCCAATCGGTTGCGGTTTGCATGCGATTCCGACGTTCGGTTGAGACCCGTCCCGCACTTTTTGAGACAATAAGAAAGGAATCTGCATGTCTGAGTTTGCTGCCGGTCCTGCCGGTCGTATCGAGCGTGTCCGTGCCCTGATGGTCGAGCGCGGCTACGACGCTATTGTGGTACGCGACGAGGCCAATCTTCGTTGGCTCACGGGCGTGAAGGGCGTCTTCGATTACACCTTCGAGTTCCCGCACGCGGCGTTTATTACGGCTGACCAGTGCCTGTTCCATACCGACTCGCGCTACCTCAACAGCTTTGAGGAGAACACGCCCGCCGGCAGCCCCTGGGTCTACGACATGGACGAGGGCACCATCCCCGGTTGGGTCGCCGGTAAGATCGCGGCCAACAAGTGCCGCGTCTGCGCTGTCGAGGACGACATGCAGATCAACTTCTACCAGGGTATTCAGCGTGGTCTGGAGGATCGTTCCGTCGCCTGCATGCTGCCGCTGATGCATGACGACATTCGCAAGATGCGCGCCATCAAGGATGCCGAGGAGATCGAGCTCATGCGCCATGCGCAGTCGATCACCGACGCCGCTTTCCAGCATATGCTCGGCTTTATTAAGCCCGGTATGACCGAGAAGCAGGTTCGCAACGAGCTCGAGAACTTTATGTTCGCTAACGGTGCCGACAGCCTGGCCTTCGGCTCCATCGTGGCGAGCGGCCCCAACACCGCCAATCCGCATGCCGTGCCGAGTGACCGCGTGATCGAGAAGGGCGACTTCGTCCTCATGGATTACGGCGCGGGCTACTGCGATTATCGTTCCGACATGACGCGCACCGTCGTGATGGGCGAGCCTACCCAGGAGCAGCTCGACCTGTACGCGCTCGTGCGCCGTACGCACGAGGAGTGCGTCGCCGCCATCCATCCGGGCGTCGAGGGCAACGACATTTTCAAGCTTTCCAAGAAGATTATCGGCGATGCCGGCTATGGCGATTACTACAACCATGGCCTGGGCCACGGCGTTGGTATCGACATCCACGAGCTGCCCAACTTCAATCGCAGCAAGAACATCATCGAGGTCGGCTCGGTTATCACCATGGAGCCCGGCGTCTACCTGCCCGGCGTGGGCGGCGTGCGCCTGGAGGACTACGGCGTGGTCACCGAGAACGGCTACGAGCCCTTCACCAAGACGCCGCATGACCTCCACGTCATCGATTGCTAGTCCATTTCGATAGATTTTTGGGGCGGGGCGTCCGGATAGATTCGGGCGCCCCGCGTTCTCTTTTTATGCGCTCGCTGCAGGCGCCGTCTGCAAGTGTATAATTTCGGTCGTATGTAATTTGGACGCTTGTGCGTTCTGCCCATAACAAGAAAGGTCGCTATGCCTACCATTTCTACCGCCGACTTCAAGAACGGCCTCGGTCTCCGCATTAAGGACAAGGTCTACACCATCGTCGAGTTCCAGCATGTCAAGCCGGGCAAGGGCGGCGCGTTCGTGCGCTACAAGACCCGCGACATCAAGAGCGGCCGCGTCGTCGAGAACACCTGCAACGCCGGCACCAAGTTCGAGAGCGTTATGCTCACCACCCGTGAGTTCCAGTACCTCTACAACGATGGCGCCGACTACATCTTCATGGACAATGAGACCTATGAGCAGGTTCCCGTTCCCGAGGACATGGTGGGCGAGAACTCCAAGTGGCTGCGCGAGAACGATATCTGCCAGCTGCTCTTCGCCGACGATGAGCTCATGGGCGTGACCCCGCCGATGTTCATCGAGACCACCATCGTCCAGACCGACCCGGGCTTTAAGGGCGACACCGTCCAGGGTTCCACCAAGCCGGCCACGATCGACACCGGCGCTGTCATCCAGGTCCCCATGTACCTCAACGAGGGCGAGGTCATCAAGGTTGACACCCGCGACGGCAAGTTCGTCTCCCGCGTCTAGCAACCAACTCTTCTAGGAGGACTCATGCCCCAGGAAATCAAGATTGACGGCATCGGCATTTCGCCCGATGTTCTGACCGCCATCGTCTCGCGCGCCGTGTCGGATGTCGAGGGCATCGCCTCCGTTGGCGTCAAGGACCTTGCCACCAACCTTGTCTCCATGATGCTCTCGTCCAAGGCCCCGGCTTCCGAGCCGGCGGTCGAGGCCGAGGTCGTCGGCGACAAGCTCGCACTCACCGTGCGCGTCGTGGTGTTCTTTGGCTATCCGTTCAAGAAGCTCGCCGAGGCCGTTCGCGCCGCCGTGGTCGCCGCCATCGATGCCCAGGTGGGCGTCGAGGTCGAGCGCGTTGACGTTTGCATCGACGGCCTCGTTTTCCCCAAGGAGTAACCTTTGAGCCTTAAGGTTTATCGCGGGCGCACGCTTGCCCGCAGTCAGGCGCTGCAGCTGCTGTTCCAGGCCGAGGCCACGGACAGCCCGCTCGAGCGCGTCCTCGAGGGCGATTTCCTGATCTCGAAGGGTCCCCTCGACCCCTATGCGCTGGAGCTTTGCCGCGGTGCCTACGAGCATATCGATCGTATCGACTGTGCCCTGCGCGCCGTCGCCAAGAACTGGGATCTTATGCGCATGCCCGGCGCCGACCGCAACCTGCTGCGTATCGCCGTCTACGAGATGCGCTTCCTCACCGACGAGGAGGTCTCGGACGCTATCGTGATCAACGAGGCTGTCGAGATCGCTAAGGCTTATGGTACCGACCAGTCCGCTTCGTTTGTCAACGGCGTGCTGGGCAAGATCGCTCGCAGCGAGGAGCTGCCGGGCGAGGACCTGTACCAAGAGCTGCTGGCCGAGGATCGCGCTCGCGAGGAGGCACAGGCTGCCGAGGCTGCCGCCAAGGTTGCGGTTGCCCAGGCTGAGGCTGGCGTGCTGGCCGAGGTCCGTCGCAGAGAGCATTACGAGAGCCCCAGCGTTAAGCGCCGCAAGAAGTCCGAGGCTGCGCGCAAGAACCG
>CAJMPE010000073.1 GCA_905215275.1 uncultured bacterium
TGGGCCATCGGCACCGGCAAGACTGCCACCGCTGACGATGCTCAGGAGGTCTGCGGCGCTATCCGTGAGACTCTCGTCGAGATGTTCGGTGCCGAGCTCGCCGATGGCATTCGCGTGCTGTATGGCGGCTCCGCTAAGCCCGGCAACATTGCCGAGCTTGTGGCAAAGCCCGACGTCGACGGTGCCCTCGTGGGCGGCGCTTCGCTTAAGGCCGAGGACTTCTCCCAGATGGTCGTTAAGGCAGGCGAGTAGTGAACATGGCAAATCGTCATCTTCCTGCACTGCTGGTTATCATGGACGGCTGCGGCCTGGCTCCTGCTAACGACGAGAACGCCGTTGCATGCGCCAAGCATCCGTTCATCGATTCCCTGTACGAGAAGTACCCCCACACCACGCTCGGTGCATCCGGTGAGGACGTGGGTCTTCCCGACGGCCAGATGGGTAACTCCGAGGTGGGCCACCTCAACATCGGTGCCGGCCGCATCGTGTTCCAGGAGCTTTCGCGCATCAACAACGCCATCAAGGACGGCTCCATCGCCAAGAACGAGGTCTTCGTCAAGGCTATGGACGATGTCAAGGCCGAGGGCAAGACCCTTCACCTCATGGGCCTTATGAGCCCTGGCGGTGTTCATTCTCACATGAACCACGTCGAGGCTCTGGTTAAGATGGCTGCCGAGCACGGTGTCAAGACCGTTCGCGTCCACGCCTTTATGGACGGCCGCGACGTCGACCCGCAGTCCGGTGCCGGTTACATGAGTGAGTTCTGCGCCTTCCTGGCCAAGATCTCCGAGGAGACCGGTTGCGACGCTCGCGTTGCCACCGTCTCGGGCCGTTATTGGGCCATGGACCGCGACAACCGTTGGGAGCGCATCCAGCGCGCCTACGACGTCATGGTCAACGCATCCGATGCCGATACCGACCCTGTTGCCGGTATCAAGGCCTACTACGAGAAGGATCAGCGCGGCGACGAGTTCGTCGAGCCCTTCGCTGCCCACAACGAGGGCATCCACGAGGGCGACGCGGCCATCTTCTTCAACTTCCGTCCCGACCGCGCCCGTCAGATGACCCGCGTGTTCACGGACAAGGAGTTCGATGGCTTTGAGCGCGAGCAGATCAAGCTTTCGCACTTTGTGACGATGACCGAGTACGACCCGACGTTTGACGTCGAGGTCGCCTTCCCCAAGACGTTCCCCGAGAACGTCCTGGCCGACGTTATCGCCGCCAATGGCCTGAAGCAGCTGCACACCGCCGAGACCGAGAAGTACGCCCACGTGACGTTCTTCCTCAACGGCGGCATCGAGGAGCCCAAGGAGGGCGAGGAGCGCGTGCTCGTCGCTTCCCCCAAGGTCGCTACCTACGATCTGCAGCCTGAGATGAGCGCTCCCGAGGTTACCGAGAAGCTCGTCGCTGCCATCAACGAGGATCGCGCTGATTTCTACATCGTGAACTTCGCAAACTGCGACATGGTTGGTCACACCGGTGTCTTCGACGCCGCCGTTAAGGCCGTCGAGGCTGTTGACGATGCCCTGTCCAAGGTTGTCCCGGCGATTCTCGCCAAGGGCGGCTTTGCGCTGATTACCGCCGACCACGGCAACGCCGATCACATGTTTGACGTTGCTTCTGACGGTTCCAAGCATCCGTTTACGGCTCACACCACCAACCGTGTACCGTTCATCATCGTTGATGAGAAGGCACAGCTCACCGGTATCGAGGACGGTCGTCTTTCCGATATCGCTCCGACCATGCTCACCATGGCTGGTATTGAGCCTTCCGCCGAGATGACGGGTCGCGTGCTCGCCACCGAGGCCTAAGAGAAAACAAATAACGTTTTCTAGTAAGGGGGTTGTCCACAATCGGACAACCCCCTTTTTCTGCCATTTGGGGACGGGGTAGAAATGGTAGAAATATTTTTCCTCTAAAGCTTGACTTCCCGTTTGCCTGTGATGGTTTGCCGCTGACTAGTTTTCTTTCGTTGCCAACCTTGTATTAATGCCTATCTGGGTAGAGTTTGACGCAAACATGCATGCGGATTGTGAGGTCCAGCAATGACAAGGCAGGCCAGAGTAAAGTCCCCCTACGGCTATTACCATGTGATGATGAGAGGCTGTGGCAAGCAGTACCTATTCGAAGAGGATTATCAACGCAGGTTTTTCATGTCCGTAGCGGGTGAAGCATGCACGCAGTACAAGGCTTCGTTATGCGCCTGGTGCCTCATGGACAACCATGTGCATATGCTGCTTTCTGATCGCGAGGACCATATGTGGGAGGTCGTCCATTACATAGGAACCCTCTATGGTCAGTTTTTCAACAGGGTGACCGGACACTGCGGCCCCGTATTTCAGGATCGCTATAAAAGTAAGCCTATTGAGTCTAATGACTATTTTATGCAGGCAATTCGCTACATTCACGATAATCCGATTGAGCTTGGTTGCCGCCCGGAGGCCTACCAATGGAGCAGCTATCAAGCCTACCTTGGTGAAGGCGGCCACCTGGATCGGAGCATCCTATTTAGTCTAATCGGCGGACGGGGAAATTTTGAATCCTTTAGCAAATCGGGTCGCAAGGATACCTATGTATTGAATTCTGGCCGTTCGATGACGGTATTTGAGCAGGAGCGCAAGGCTAGGGGAGTCCTAGACGGCATGGATCCCCATGATGTCATGGGGCTTCCCGGTCCATTTGAACGTGCCGAAGCTGTTCGCAGGCTGTATGAGGCTGGCTTTAGTGAACGACAGATTGGCCGTCTTACGGGGCTTGGACGCTATGTCGTTCGAAATGCCCTCAAATCACTTTAATAGATGAAAATCAAGAGCTATTTCTGCCATTTCTACCCCGTCCCCGAGTGGCGGGTAGGGGAGAGCGGGGGTTGTGGTACAGTACTGGAGTTTGAATTGTTCTATTAAGGAGCTTATCTATGGGTCCGTTCCAGATTTTTCTGTTTGTCGTTTGGGCTGTCTCTGCCGTGGCGCTGACGATTCTCGTCCTGATGCATTCCGGTAAGGGCACCGGCGTTTCGGATATGATCGCTAGCTCGCTGTATAACTCCAGCTCTGCCACGGGCGTCATGGAGCAGAACCTCGATCGCCTGACGGTAATTATGGCCGTCGTTTTTGCCGTGTGCGTCGTCCTGTGCATGTTCTTCTTCCCGCAGGGCATCGTCGGCTTCTAAGCACGAGCCGCATAAAATAATTGAAAAGGGTTCCGCAAGTGCGGGACCCTTTTTGTTTACAAATTTGTAACAGAGTCAAAATATCCCCACATACTTCGCCCAACTAAAGAAATTCTTGACCGTTGACCGGAATTAGCCCCAAATCGTGCATAAAATGCGCTACTGTATTGCGAAACGTTGGTCCGTTGTGCATAACCAGCCATAGCGACGGGCGACGTTTTTATGGTTCGGATCGGATTGTCTCGACATGTGTCCGACTGAACATTTCTTTGTCCTATCTCATAAGGAGGATGGCATGGCTGATTCTATGTTCCACCAGCCCGTTATGGGTCGTCGCGCCTTCGTTGGCGGTACCCTTGCTGCGAGCTCCATGGCTTTTCTTGCCGCATGCGGCAAGAAGGGTGGCGACGCTTCCGGTTCTGAGTCCGGTTCGACGCTGAACTTCTACATCAACAACCCGGTCTGCATCGACCCCTACAACGTCCAGGAGGACCAGGGCACTCAGGTCGAGTACCAGCTCTTTGACGCTCTGACCTCTTACGACGCCGAGAAGGGCGAGATCGTTCCGCTGGCTTGCGAGTCCTTTGAGTCCAATGACGACGCCACCGAGTTTACCTTCAAGATCAAGAAGGCCAAGTTCCACAACGGTGACGACGTTACCTCCAAGTCCTTCAAGCTCGGTTGGGAGCGTCTGGTCAACACCAAGTCGGCCATCGCTACCGAGTACGGCCCTTCCGAGGTCTCCTATCACCTTTCCATGGTCGAGGGTTATGACGACCTGCTTGCCGGTAACGCTACCGAGCTCAGCGGTGTTACGTGCCCCGACGATGAGACCCTCGTCGTCAAGCTGTCTTCCGCTTACGCTGACTTCCCCTTCGTCGCCTCTCATCCGGCTCTGGCCCCGGTTCCCGAGTGCGCCGAGTCCGATGTCAAGAGCTTCTATCTTGCCCCGGTCGGTAACGGCCCGTTCATGATGGACGGCAAGTGGGAGGATGGCCAGGAGATCAACGTCAAGAAGTTCGACGATTACTATGGCGACAAGGCCAAGATCGATGGCATCCACTTCCAGGTCATCAAGGACATGGAGACCGCTTACAAGGAGTTCCAGGCCGGTAACCTCGATGTCTGCGACGTTCCCGTCGCTCAGATCGATGCCGCCAAGAAGGATCGCGGCGTGTCCAAGGACGGCTACACCATGGGTGACGGCGAGCGCATGCTGCTCGGCGCCGAGCCTTCCACGTACTATCTGACCTGCAACACCACGGCCGAGCCGTTCAACAACGCCGACCTGCGTAGGGGCATCTCCCTGGCCATTAACCGTGAGGCCATCTGCAAGACCATCTTCAAGGGTACCCGTACCCCTGCCGACGGCATTGTTCCTCCGGGCATCGATGGCTACAAGGAGGGCGCATGGGAGTTCTGCGCCTACGATGTCGACAAGGCTAACGAGTACCTCGACAAGGTTGCTCCCGCTGGCGCTAACGGCGATCGTGGCATTAGCGTGACCCTGTCCTACAACCAGGACGGCGGTCACAAGGAGATCATGGAGTCCATCATCGGTGACCTCGCCAAGGTTGGCGTTACCGCTGTCTCCGATACCCCTGAGTGGTCTGCCCTGCTCGAGCAGTATCAGAACTTTAACTATCAGTTCGGTCGTCTGGGTTGGATTGCCGACTACCCGATCATGGACAACTTCCTGTATCCGCTGTTCCACTCCGACTCCCTCGGTGGCGACAACCGCTCCGGTTACAACAACCCCGAGTTCGACGCCAAGGTCGACGAGGCTCGTACTATTGTTGACGACGAGGAGCGCGTCGCTAAGATGCAGGAGGCCGACGCAATGGTCGCTGCCGACTGCCCGGTCATCCCGATTATGTTCTACACGCACACCATCGCCGGCTCCGATCGCATTAAGCACCTCTATGTCGATCCGCAGAAGCACGCCGATCTGGGTACCGCTGAGCTCGCCTAAGAGTTTGCAGCTTCCGTGAGGGTCAAGTATTTACGTAGACCTCATGGGAAACATACAGTTCTCCCTAACCTGGGGTAAACTGGCTGATGGTAATTTTGGGATGCCGGTCTGGCGATCGGCATCCCATTTAGGTTAATCCCTAGATAGGGGAGTGGTATGGGTAAGTACATCGTTAAACGTGTGCTTCAGTTCATCCCGGTGTTTTTGGGCGTTACGCTGATTCTGTTCGCCCTCCAGAATATCGTGCCGGGAGATCCGATCAAGCTGATCGGTGGAGACAAGGCTCTGTCCCCCGAGGTGGAGCTTCAGCTTCGCGTCCGCTATCACCTGGTCCAGACGGACGAGGACGGCAACGCGATCCTTGACGAGAACGGCGACCCCGTTCAAACGTCGCTCGTGGACCGTTACTTGTATTACATGAACGGCCTGCTTCATGGCGATCTGGGCAATTCGTATCAGCGCAAGCTGCCGGTTACGGAAATCTTTGCCCAGAAGTATCCGTATACGGTCAAACTTGCCGCGTGCGCCATCGTGCTCGAGGCAATTATGGGTATCGGTGCGGGTATCATTTCGGCGGTAAAGCGTTATTCCTTCTGGGATATTTTGGTAACGCTCACCACGTCGATCCTCGTTGCGGTCCCGGCCTTCTGGCTCGGTATGTTGCTGCAGCTGTTCTTTGGCGTCATCCTCAAGGACGCCACGGGCGGTGCAATCTCCATGCCGATCTCGGGTGCCGGCGGTTCCAGCTCTCAGTATCAGGATTGGATGCACTATGTGCTTCCGACCATTACGCTGGCTTCGGTTTCGACCGCTTATGCTGCGCGCATTATGCGCTCGCAGCTGCTTGACGTCATGAACCAGGATTACATCCGTACGGCAAAGGCCAAGGGTCTCTCCAATCGTGCGATCATCGTCAAGCATGCGCTTAAGAATGCACTCATCCCCGTCGTTACCTATATTGGTGTCGACTTTGGCGGCATGCTTTCGGGCGCCATCCTGACCGAGACGGTCTTTAACTGGCCCGGTATCGGCTATGAGGTCTATCGCGCCATTAGCATGCGTGACTGGCCCATCGTTATGGGCGGCGTTACGCTCATCGTTGTCGTCGTCATGGTGATCAACCTGCTCGTCGACATTAGCTATGCATTCCTCGACCCGCGCATCCGCCTTGGCGGTCCGTCGGATAAGGCCTAAGGGAGGTACGTCTCATGCAGGAAACTGATTCTCAGTCTCAGGAGCAGGCTACCGCCACCAAGGCCGCATCTGCTCCCGCCAAGTCCCGCACGCTGTGGGGCGACGCTTTTAAGCGTCTTCGTAAGAACAAGCTCGCCGTTATCGGTGTCTGCTGGATCATCATCGTCGTTGTGGTTGCCCTGACCGCAGATCTGTGGGCTAAGCCCTGGCTCGGTTCGCCGACGGCTTCCGACTCGACCACTATGGCCGAGACGTCGCTGTTGGCTCCGTGTGCAGAGCATCCGTTTGGCACCGACGCCCTTGGTCGCGACATTCTCGTCCGCGTTATCTACGGTGCGCGCGTTTCGCTGTCCGTCGGAATTATGGCCACCGCGATCTCCACGCTAATTGGTCTGGTCATGGGTGCTCTGGCCGGTTTCTACGGCGGCATCTGGGATACGATCATCATGCGCTGTGCGGACATCTTCCTGGCGTTCCCGTACGTGCTGTTCGTTGTCGCCATGATCGCCGTTATCGGCCGTGGCCTTCAGAACGTCTTTATCGCCATCGGTATTCTCGGCTGGCCTTCGATTGCGCGCGTCTTCCGATCCGCGATCCTGACGGTCAAGGAAAATGACTATGTTGATGCTGCGCGCGCGATGGGTGCATCCGATGCTCGTATCGTCGTACGTCACATCTTCCCGAACTCCGTCGCCTCCATCGTGGTCTACGCGACCATGAACATTGGTGGCGCCATTCTGACCGAGTCCGCTCTGTCCTTCCTCGGCATGGGCGTTATTCCGCCTACGCCTTCGTGGGGCTCCATGATTCAGGACGGTCAGCAGTATCTTCTGACCGCTCCCTGGATGATGATCATGCCCGGTCTGGCAATTCTCTCGACGGTGCTCGCCTTCACCCTGCTGGGTGACGGTCTGCGCGACGCCCTCGACGTCAAGATGAAGGACGCATAAGGATGAAGAAGAACAAGAACTATGTGGACCTGAAGGACCAGCCTGTTCCCGAGGGCCAGCATCTGCTCGAGGTCGATGACCTTAAGATGTATTTCCACACCGAGGACGGCGTTGTTCGCGCTGTCGACGGTGTCTCCTACACGCTCGATCGCGGCGAGACCCTGGGCGTCGTCGGTGAGTCCGGCTCCGGTAAGTCCGTGACCGCCATGACCATCATGGGTCTTATCTCGATGCCTCCGGGAAAGATCGAGGGCGGCGACGTTCGCTATCGCGGTCGTTCTATCCTCGAGATGACCGAGGAGGAGATGCAGCACATTCGCGGCAACGACATCGCGATGATCTTCCAGGATCCTATGACCTCCTTGAACCCGGTCTATAAGATCGGCAAGCAGGTGGGCGAGGGCCTTCGTCTGCACCGTGGCTACTCCAAGCAGGAGGCGCTCAAGCGCGCTACCGAGCTTTTGGACCTCGTGGGTATCCCCGAGCCCGAGAAGCGCGTCAATGAGTATCCGCACCAGTTCTCCGGCGGTATGCGTCAGCGTGTCATGATCGCTATGGCTCTTGCCTGCGATCCCGATATCCTGATTGCCGACGAGCCCACGACGGCTCTGGACGTTACCATTCAGGCTCAGATTATCGAGCTCATGCAGGAAATGCAGGAGAAGAACGGCAACGCCATCATCATGATTACCCATGACCTGGGCGTCGTTGCCGATATGGCCGATAAGATCATGGTTATGTACGCCGGCCGTCCCGTCGAGTTCGGTACTGCTGAGGAAATCTTCTACGAGAGTCGCCACCCCTACACCTGGGGCCTTATCCGCTCCATCCCGGAGCAGGCCATCGAAGAGAAGAAGCCGCTTACGCCGATTCACGGCAACCCGCCTTCGCTCATGAACCTGCCTGAGGGCTGCGTCTTCTCTCCTCGTTGCCCCTATGCGACGGACAAGTGCCGCAAGCAGCGCCCCGAGCGCGTTGTCACCGAGTCTGGTCATTACTCTGCGTGCCACTACTCCGGTGACCCCGAGTTCCTCAAGAACGCTCCTGAGACGTCCCGTACGCGCAAGGATTCCAAGAAGGGAGGCGAGGCGTAATGGCAGATACCAACGAGCGTACTCCGCTGCTGAAGGTCGAGCACCTCTCTAAGGAGTTCCCCGCTGAGTCCGGCATGTTCGCCAAGCGCTTCTCCAAGCGTGTCGTCTCTGCAGTGAATGACATTTCGTTCGAGATTTATCCGGGCGAGACCTTTGGTCTGGTCGGTGAGTCTGGTTGCGGTAAGTCCACGACGGGCCGCACCATCATGCGCCTGACCAAGCCGACCGCCGGTAAGGTGTTCTTCCAGGGTAAAGATGTTGCCGAGATGAGCAAGCATGAGATCAAGGACATGCGTCGCGAGATGCAGTTTATCTTCCAGGATCCTTATGCTTCGCTCAACCCTCGTATGACCATCGGCGAGATTGTCTCCGAGCCCATGACCATTCACGGCGTGGGCACCAAGGAGGAGCGCATTGAGCGTGTCCGCGAGCTTCTCGACGTTGTCGGACTGAACCCCGAGCACATTAACCGCTATCCTCATGAGTTCTCCGGCGGTCAGCGTCAGCGTGTCGGCATTGCCCGCGCATTTGCGCTGAAGCCCAAGCTGATTATCTGCGACGAGCCTGTCTCTGCACTTGACGTTTCCATTCAGGCCCAGGTTTTGAACCTGCTGAAGGAGCTTCAGGATAAGTTCGGCACTGCTTATCTCTTCATTGCTCACGACCTCTCCGTCGTACAGCACATTTCTGATCGCGTTGCCGTTATGTATCTGGGTAAGATGGTCGAGGTTTCGGACTGGAAGACGCTCTATAGCGAGCCTCACCATCCGTACACGCAGTCGCTGCTGTCTGCCGTGCCGGTGCCCGATCCGGATATCCAGAAGACCCGCAAGCGCATCATCCTCGCCGGCGATCCGCCGTCACCGCTGGATCCGCCG
>CAJMPE010000074.1 GCA_905215275.1 uncultured bacterium
GGGAGACCAGCTTTGGGCACTTCGCAGCCAGCACCACCGTGGTGAGCATATCGTCAGCGATGCCGTGGGCCATCTTGGCGATGATATTGGCCGTCGCGGGCGCCACGACAACCAGGTCGGGCTCCTGCGCGAGCGAAATGTGGTGGATGGGGTCGGAGGGATCGTCGAACAGGCCCACAGCGACCGGCTCGCCCGTAAGCGCGCGGAAGGTGAGCGGCCCCACAAACTCCGTAGCATGCTCGCTCATAACGATCTTGACGCGCGCGCCGCGCTTTTGCAGCAGGCGCACGATATTGCACGACTTATAGGCGGCGATCCCGCCGGTAATGCCCAGCAGGATCGTTTTTCCCTCAAGTTGCATTGAATTGTTGGGTGCCGCCATCGTTTACGCTTCCTTGCTCGGGAGCACCAGCAGTCGGTGGCAATACGGGCAGTGTGCGATCTCGCTACCGTCGTGGTTGAGGTCGCTCATGGACGATGCCTGCAGCGCGGTGTGGCAGATGGTGGGAATGTTGCCCTTGATGGTCTCGACGGCCAGGCCACGGAACTGCTTGAGCAGGCGCTCGTAATCGGTGAGCACGTCGGTCGGTAGCGTGGCGGCAAGGGCGGTGCGCTCCTTGGTTGCAGCATCGATCTGGGCCTGCAGGTCGGCGGCCTTGGCTCGTGCGGCCTTGGTGTCGGCCTTCACGCCCTCCTCGAATTTGGCGATAATGGCCTGCGCGCGAGCCTCGCGGTCGAGCGCCTCCTTATGGGCGACGACGACGTCCTTGCGGGTGTGCTCGATCTTGTCCAGGCGCTTGGCCAGGGTGGCGAGCTCATTCTCCAGGTCCTGCACCTCGCGGTAATCAGAGCCGTCGACGTGACGCTTCTTGGCAGCCTCGATGGCGTTATTGATCTGGATCTCGGTGGTGTTGAGGTCGTCGAGCTCAATGTCCAGATCCTTGCGCTGGGCGTAGAGTTTGGTCATCTCGGACTTGAGCTTCACATAGGTCTTACGCTTTGAGGCGAGCTCCTTGAGCTCCGGCATATTGGCAAGTTCGCTCTTGTTGCGGGCGAGCTCCAAATCGATCTGTTGCAGCTTGAGTAGCGTAGCGCCGGCGCTCATAAGTTCTCTCCTTTTGTCACAGTCCACCATTGGCAAGGGTTCAGTATTTTAATCGCATGACGGGGGTCGACCCCGGCGTCAACTGCAGAGTTCATCAATATATCAACGAACGGCTCCTCGGAGCGGTCGTGGCCGAGCAGAATCACGCTCAGTCCGCGCAGGGCAAGGTCCTGCGCCACGTGGTAGCCCGCCTCGCCCGTCACAATAACATCTGCGCCCGCGGCGATGGCGAGCTCACCAAAGTCGCCGAGGGAGCCGCCCAGAATGGCGACGGTGCGGCACGGGTGCTCGGCGTCGCCCCATACGCGGGGGTCGCTGCCAAAGGCCATGGCGGCACGGTTGGCGAGATCGCGCAGGTTGCAGGCGTCGTGGAGGGACGCGAGTGCGCCCAGACCGGTGAGCTCAGGCTCGTCCACATGCTCCAGCGAGCTCATGGGCTCAGCGCCCAGCAACTCACTCAGGCGAACGCGTGCTTCGTGCGAGCGGTCCAGGTTGGTGTGAAGCGAGATGATGCTCACGCCGCAACGAGCTGCCTCGTATAGTGCAGCGCTGCACTGGGGACGCGCGGAATCGGCCGGACAAAAGGCCTCGGGCGCCTTGATATAGATGGGATGATGCGTCAGCAGCACGTTGGCACCGGCCTCGAGGGCGCGGTTCACGTTGGCTTCGGTCGCGTCGAGCGCGCAGGCCACGTTGGTAATCTCGGCGGCAGGGTCGCCCACGGATAAGCCTACGTGGTCCCAGCCCTCGGCGTCCGCCTTGGGGTAGCGCGTCAGCAGGGCACGCTCGAGCTGGGCGACGATCATGCGGCACCTACGATCGACAACAGCGTCTGGGCAAAGTCGTCCAGATCGCCCGGGTTCACCCGGTCATCAAACGAGATGCGCAGCGACCCCAATGCCTGCTCGCGGCCGATGCCCATGGCGCTGAGCACGTGGCTCGGGTCCATGCTGCCGCTCGAACAAGCCGATCCGGCCGAAACCTCAAAGCCGGCGGTATCGAGCTTGATGATGAGCTCCTCCGAGTCCATGCCGTCGACGTAGATCGAAACCATACCCGGCAGACGATCGGCCTGCGCGTAGTCGCCCATCGTGGCGTGAATGCGAGGATGGGCCGTAAGCGTGGCGTAGAGCTTGTCGGACAGGGCCTGCAGCGTCGCACGCTCCTGGCCCACATTCGGCAGCAACACGGAAGCGGCAGCGGCAAAAGCCAGCTGCGTGCGCAGATCCTGCGTACCGGCGCGACGGCCGGCTTCCTGTCCACCGCCAAAGATGCGCGGACGCAGCGGCGTGCGGTTCTTAAGGTAGAGCGCACCGGATGCCACAGGGCCGCCGATCTTGTGCGCGGCAACGGTCATGGCATCGACGCCCAGCTCGGTGACATCGAGCGGAATGTGCAAGTAGCCCTGGATGGCATCGGTATGAAACAAGGCGCCGGCAGCATGTGCGGCGGCGGCCAGCTCGCGGATAGGCTGCACCACGCCGGTCTCGTTGTTGGCGACCATAATGCTCACGAGCGCAACGTCGTCGCCGAGCAGCTCGACAAGCGTGGCAGACTCTATGTAGCCCGCGCGGCAGGGCTGCACCAAGTCGACGGTAAAGCCGGCGGCACGCAGCAGCGGCAGGTTGTCCAGAATCGAATCGTGCTCGATGGCCGAAACGATTACGCGATCGCGCTTGCGATCACGCTGACGAGCGCCCTCGGCAAGACCGAGCAGCGCCAGCTGGTTGGCCTCGGTACCGCCGTTGGTAAGGATGATCTCGGACGGGCGAACGCGTGCGCCAAAGCTACGGGCGATCTCGCGACGGGCGACTTCCAGGCGTGCGGCGGCCTTGCGGCCAAGCGAGTGCAGCGAGTTGGGGTTGACGCCGGCAAGCTCGCTGTTGTCGTACTCGCGCTGCGCAAGGAGCGCCTCGGCGCGCATGGGCGTCGAGGCGGCATAGTCAAGATTCACGGGTATGCGGTTTTGACCTGCGGTCATAAGGGTTTATGCCTCCTGTGCTGCCTCATTGCCCAGCTTCTGCAGCAGCGCAACCTCGGCGGCGGGATCTTCGGACTTAAATACGGCGGAGCCGGCTACGAGCACGTTGGCGCCGGCCTTGACGACCTCGGCAATGTTTTTGGAAGAGATACCGCCGTCGACCTCGATCATGGGCGACACGCCGTGGTGCTCGCACATGGCCGTAAGCTCGTGCAGCTTTGCAATAGTGCCCGGGATAAAGCTCTGGCCGCCAAAGCCGGGGTTAACGCTCATCAGTAGCACCATGTCGACAACGTCGATGATGCTTTCGAGCACGCAGACGGGGGTGGCGGGGTTGAGCACCACACCGGCCTTGACGCCGCGCTGCTGCAGATGGGTGAGCGTGCGGTGCAGATGCGTGGAAGCCTCGTAGTGCACGGTGATCATGTCGGCACCGGCGTCGGCGTACCAATCGACCGTCTCGTCGGGGTTCGACACCATCAGGTGCGCATCGACTGGAACATCGGTGGAGCGCTTGACGGCCCTAAGGATGTCAACGCCAAAGGTCAGGTTGCCGGTAAAGTGACCGTCCATGACGTCGAAGTGCACGTAGTCGGCGCCGGCAATCTTGTCGAGCTCGCCCTTCAGGTTGGCCATGTCGGCCGAGAGGACGGACGGAGCGATTTTGATGGAACCCATGGTAGTAGCCTTTCTGCGCTAGTCGGCGAGTCCGTAGAACTCTTGAGAGGGGACGCGATCGGTGAGAATTTCGAGCGCCCTATCCAAAGTAACACCGTTGTAGAGCGTTTGCTCCACGGCAAAGGTGAGCGGAATGTCTACGCCCAGTGAACGGGCGAGCTCGCTGACGCTGCGGGCCGCGACGGCACCCTCGACCACCATATGCGTGCGCTCCTGATACTCGTCGAGCGACACGCCGTGGGCAAACTCGAAGCCAAAGGTGCGGTTGCGCGAATGCTCGGAGGTGCAGGTGGCAATGAGGTCACCCATGCCGGCAAGCCCCATGCAGGTCATGGCTTGACCGCCGCGGGCGTGTACCAGGCGGCTGATCTCGGCCAGACCGCGCGTCATGATGAGGGCGAGCGTGTTATCGCCCGCGCCGGTACCGGCAGAGATGCCGCACACGATGGCGATGACGTTTTTCATGGCGCCGCAGACCTCGACGCCCGTCATGTCCTGCGACAGGTAGATGCGGAAGGCCGTGGATAGGAGCAGGTTCTTGAAGGTCTCCCCTATCTGCGGATCTTCGCTGGCGATGACGGCGGCCGAAAGCCCGCCGCGGCAGATCTCCTCGGCATGGTTGGGGCCGGAGAGCGCCGCCACGCGCGACTCGTTGCCGATCTCGCTGGCGATGACCTCGCTCATGAGTAGGCCGGACTCGGGCTCGATGCCCTTGGTGAGGCACAGAACCGGCGTCTCGTCCGCGATGAACGGCGCCGCCTGGTGACAGACGTCGCGCAGGTGCGTGGAGGGCACGGCAAAGATGATGGCCTCGGTGCCGTCGAGCGCCTGGGCGAGCTCGGTTGTTGCTGCCACGTTGTCCGGCAGCACGTAGTCCACAAGATAGCGCGGGTTGCGATGCTCGCTGTTGATGCCGACTGCCGTCTGCTCGCTATGGGCCCACATGATCACGCGCTCGGCTCGCGCGGCGGCAAGGCCGGCGACGGCGGTTCCCCAGGAGCCGGAGCCAATCAGCGCAACATTCATGACTCTCTCCTACTTATCGTCGGGCTCGGTGACGCGCTTGGTAAACGAGAGCTTGGACTCCTTACCGGTCATGAGCTTTTTGATGTTTGCGCGATGGGCCCACACCACGGTGATGCCGATCAGCGCCATGCAAAACTTGAGCCCCAAGCTGCTGTACGGAAAGACCGCGCAGGCAGCGATGGGAAGACCGATGGCAGCGGCGAGCGAGCCTACCGACACGAACTTGGTGATGGCGACGGCCACGATAAACATGCCCAGCAGCGACAGGCCAATGGGCCAGTACCAGGCAAGAATCACGCCAAGACCAACTGCGATACCCTTGCCGCCATGGAAGTTGAGGTAGGGCGAGAAGATGTGGCCCCACACGGCCGCCAGGCAGATAACGCCGAGCATCCAGTCGCCGGCGGCACCGGGAGCCATAATGCTCACGGGGAAGCCATAGCCCAAGTCGGCAATGAGCGGACGCGCGATAAGGACGCAGATGGCGCCCTTAAGGCAGTCGAGCAGCAGCGTGAGCGCGGCCACCTTGGGGCCGGCCACACGCAGGGCGTTGGTGGTGCCGATGTTGCCGGAGCCCGCCTTGCGAATGTCGGTGTGGTTGAACACGCGGCCCAGGATCAGGCCAAACGGAATCGCCCCGATAAAGAACGAGACCACGGCGCAGATGGCGGTCAGCAGAATCGGATTATGCATCCTTTTGCTCCTTCTTCCTAAAGAAGAGTCGAATGGGTGTGCCGGAAAAATCGAAGGTCGAGCGCATACGGTTCTCCACGTAGCGCTGGTAGGTGTCGTTGACCAGGTCGCTGTGGTTGACGAAGAACGTAAACGTCGGCGGGTTGACGCCCGTCTGGGTCACGTAGTGCATGCGCAGGCGGCGCTTGCCGTCCACCACGGTATGACCGAACTCGCGCAGGTCGGTGAGGAACGTGTTGAGGCGCGAGGTGCTGATCTTTTGCGAGCGCGTCTTCTCGGCGGCGTCGACCATCGCCCAGATCTTCTCGACGCTGCGGCCGGTCAGGGCAGAGATGCGCAGGTACTGGGCCCAGGGGGCCATGACGCCCAGACGGCGGTCGATGGTCTCCATGCAGGCCTCGCGCTTGCGATCGTCGTCGAGCAGGTCCCACTTGTTGAGTAGCACCACGATGGCGCAGCCGCGCTCGATGGCCAAGCCCATGACCTTCTGGTCCTGCTCGGTAACGCCCACGGAGGCGTCGACGACGAGCAGCGCCACGTCGGCACGGTCGATGGCGCGCAGGCCGCGGACCATGGAGTAGTACTCGATGTTCTCGTACACGGTACTCTTTTTGCGAATGCCCGCGGTGTCGACCATGCGGTAGTGCTTGCCGTTGCGCTCCACGACCGTATCGATGGCGTCGCGCGTGGTGCCGGCGATGTTGGACACGATGGAGCGGTCGGCACCCAGGATGCGGTTGAACAGCGAGGACTTACCGGCGTTAGGACGGCCGATGATGGCGACGTTCAGTGCATCGGGGAACTCGTCGGCGACCTCGTCCTCTTCCTCGGGGAGCAGGGCCACGATGTCGTCGAGCAGGTCGCCCGTGCCATGGCCGTGAAGGGCCGAGAGCGGCGTGGGCTCACCGATGCCGAGCGAATAGAACTCCCAGATGCTGTCGTTCTCGCGATCGGGGTTGTCGAGCTTGTTCACCAGTAGAAAGACCGGCTTGTCGCAGCGCTTGAGCATGCGGGCGACCGACTCGTCCTCCTCGGTGACGCCAGTGCGGCCGTCGACCACAAACAGGATGACGGCGGCCTCCTCGGCGGCGGCGAGTGCCTGGTCGCGGATGGATGTGGCAAAGACGTCATCGCTCTTGAGCGGCTCGATACCGCCCGTGTCGACGATGGTGAACTCACGGCCATTCCAATCGGCCGTGTGATACGAGCGGTCGCGCGTGACGCCGCGGGACTCGTGGACGATGGCGTCCGAGGTCTGGGCCAGGCGGTTAACGAGCGTGGACTTGCCCACGTTGGGGCGTCCGACGACGGCGACGATAGGTTTCATCTGCTCTCCTTTAATGGGTAGGGTCAGCGGAATTAGTAGAGTCGGCAGGCACAATGCCAAGGATGTGCTCCAGGGTATCGAGCAGCTCATGCGGCATGGTCGACACCACATGAACCTCGGCGCCGCGACTGGTAAGGCTTGCGAGTAAATCGTCACGATGATACTCGTCAAGCGTCATGCCGTCAGCGTTGAACATGAGCTTAGGCACAAAGAGCATAACCCCCGACAGGTCCTGCGGCAGCTGCTCCAGGATATCGCTGGCGACGATGAGGCCGGTCACGTCCACGTTGCCGCCAAAGTAGCGGTTCTTGATGGCCGTGACGGTGCCGGAAAGGCCCTGTGGAGACTCCACGAAGCGGGCGACGGTATCGCGTGCGCTGGCGCCCGAAAGACATACCAGGCGCTGGTCGCGGGCAGTCATAGCCTTGCGAACGCGGGCAAGGCGCTCGGCGTCGGCGGCAAGCACGTCGTCGGTCTCGTCCAGATACGAGCGGATCATGCCGATGCCGTCGTAGTACTGCGGGTAACCGTCGTAAAAGTCCGCCTCGGGCGGCTCGATGCCGGCGTCCAGATAGAACTCGTCGCTCATCTGGAACGTGTGGCGGCCAAAGCGCTCGTACGCGCGATCCTGGAAGGGCCGGATCATGGCGATAGTCTCGCGTGCGAGCTCGGGTTTGTCGCTGTAGGACCAGCTAAAACGGTTCTGATGCTTGGTAAAACCGAGCGGCACAATGCCCAGGCTGGTGATTTGCTCGTGCTCCTCGCAAAAGCGCAGGGTCTTTTCCAGCTCCTCGCCGTCGTTCATGCCGGGGCACAAAACGATCTGCGCGTGGATCTCGATGCCGGCGGCCATGATGGTCTCGAGCACGTCCATGCCGCGCTGGGCGTTGCGGCCCATCATGCGGCGGCGGACGTCGGGGCTCACGGCGTGGACCGACACGTTCATGGGGCTCATGTTGCGCTGGATGACGTTTTGAACATCTTCGTCGGTGAGGTTCGTGAGCGTGACAAAGTTGCCCTGCAAAAAGCTCAGGCGATAATCGTCGTCGCGGATGTAGAGCGTGGAGCGACCGCCCTTGGGCAGCATGGTCATAAAGCAGAACACGCAGGCGTTGACGCAGGTGCGCATGCCGTCAAAGATGGGGCCGTCGAACTCAAGGCCCCAGTCCTCGCCCGGGAAGCGGTCGAGTTCCACGGGGGTGACGGTGTTGTCGCGCGGGTCGAGAACCTCGAGGTCGACGGTGTCGTCGTCTGCCTCCCAGAGCCACACGATCATGTCGGTAAGCCGCTCGCCGTTGACCGTGAGCACGCGCATGCCCGGCTCGATACCCACATCCCATGCGGGCGATTCGGGGCGCACGTTCTTAACGAGCGCGCCATCACCCGGCTCGGGGTCGCGGCTGCGCCCGTAATCGGCCACCTCGGCGGCGTATGCGGGTACGGTCTGGTCCATGATTAGCGGCAAAGCTCCTTGATGCGCGCGACGGCGCGTTCGATGTGTTCTTGCGGGGTGGAGGCTCCGGCGGTGATGCCGATGTGGTGTGCGGTGGCAAACCATGCGGCCTCGAGCTCGGAAGCTTCCTCGATGTGATGGGTATGCTCGCAGGCATCGGCGCAGATCTGTGCCAGGCGGCGCGTGTTGCCGGAGTTTTTGCCACCCACGACGACCATGCAGTCGCAGCGGGTGGCAAGTGCGGCGGCCGCCTGCTGGCGCTCGCTCGTGGCGGCGCAGATGGTGTTGATCACGCGCAGTTCCTGCACGAGCGGGGTGATGGAGGCCACAACCTCGGCCAGGTTCTGCGCGGTCTGGGTGGTCTGCACAACCAGGCCCACCTTGCCCTTGAGTGACAGCGCGTCCGCATCGTCGGCACAGCTCACGACCTGCGCGTCATCGCCGGCGTGGCCCAGGATGCCCTCGACCTCGGGATGCCCCTCCTTGCCGAGAATGACGATGAGGCGTCCGGCGCGGCTTTCCTCGTCAACGATGCGGTGGATTTTGTGCACGAACGGGCAGGTCGCGTCGAAAATCTCGCAGTTCTTCGCGCGGAAGGCATCATAGACCGCGCGCGGCACGCCGTGCGCCCGAATGAGCA
>CAJMPE010000075.1 GCA_905215275.1 uncultured bacterium
CGTTTTAAGGTCGACGCCATCGCGCTCGACGACCGGGATGTGGCCTCCCTTGCGGCCGCGATGCAGCAACGTATCGAGGAGGCCTGCGACACCATGCTCGGCACGCCGGGCACGACCGCGCGCGTCCGTTTTTTGCCGTCCAAGACTACCGTCCAGACCGTGGAGGTTTCCGGTGAGTGATACCAACCAAGACAAGACCGCCCGCACGCCGCGCCTGACGATCGACCAGAACGCTACGCCAGCAGGCGAGTCCGCCGACACCAAGCCCGAGGCCGGCGAGCAGCACGACAGCGCCGCCAACGACTTTGACGAGGCCATGGGTCTCATCAAAGGTACGGGCGCTGCTATCTGGAGCTACGCCGTGCGCCACCCCAACACTACGCTCGGTGCCTTGGCAGGCTTTATTCTCGCCGTGCTGGTACTTACGTTGGGCCTGTGGGACACGCTCGTCATCGCATTCTTTGTGCTGATCGGCGCCGTGATCGGCCAGATTCGCGACGGCGAGAACGGTATCGTCAACTTCTTCGGCCGCCTGTTTAGCGGCCGCTAATACGTATTCGACTGTCGCATCCGCGGCAGGCATAAGGAGGAACCATGGCTTTTAACACGAAGGTCGATGTAGCCGATACCGAGCTCGAGGCGAATGAGGTCGTCGTCGCCGAGGCGGAGGACGTAACGCTCGAGGACGAGGCACTCGTCGAGGCCGAGTCCGATGCGGGCGAGGACAACGAGGAGATGGACGAGGAAACGGACGAGTCCGAGGACTCGCTGACCTATTCCAACGGCGTGATCGAGAAGATCGTCGCCATGGCCACCCGCGAGGTTCCGCACGTCCTGGGCATGAAGGGCAACCTCATGCACTTTGTGCAGGAGCAGTTTGGTGCCGAGAACCTGACCAAGGGCGTGACGGTCGAGGTCACCGACGACAACCGCGTGGTCGTCAACATCTCGGTCATCATCGAGTACGGCGCCTATGCGCCTGCGATCTTTGACGACGTTAAGGCGCGCGTCACCGAGCGTCTGGCCGCGATGACCGGCCTTGAGGTGGCAGGCGTCAACCTGCGCATCGAGGATGTCATCACCCCCGAGGAGTACGAGCACCGCACCAGCCAGCACGAGTAGCCTACCAAAAAGGGATGTTTATTTTGACAGGTTTTACCTGCGAAAACGCAAAACGGCCGGTCGCACGGATGTATGTGCGGCCGGCCGTTATTTGTATGCCCCCGACGCAGGCATACCGCTCGTCTAACTAAGGGTTGCAATCTTCGCGTTCCGCGTTACCCTAATGGGCGCATTGTTTCCAAATTGTTAACGAGGGGTTGCCGTAATGGCCGACGAACACGAGACCGAAAGCAAGGCATGGGCGATTGAAGCCGCTGCGGCAGAGGCGGCGTCGCGTGCCGCCGAGGAGATGCATCGTCCTCCGGTGGTGCCGATGGAGCGCGTTGTCGGTCGCGAGGATATCGAACGTGGCGAGCGCGCCGGCCGCAAGCGCAGCCAGGAGCCAGGCTTTCCGCGCTTTTTTGCCGAGCTCAATCTGGGCCTGGTCCTCACGGCGTTCGCCATCGTGGCCTTTAAAACCCCCAATCACTTTGCCTTCGGCGGCACCTCGGGCGTGTCGGTCATTCTGTCCACGCTGTTCCCGACTCTGCCCGTCGGCGTCTTTATGTGGATTATCAACGCGGTCTTGGTCATCCTGGGTTTTATCTTTTTGGAGCGCAAGGCAATCCTTTGGAGTGTCTTTTCCTCGTTTGCGCTTTCGGCCTACGTCTCGCTGTTTGAGCTCTTCATTCCGTCGGATGTTTCGATGACGGGCGATATGTGGCTCGACCTGTGTTTTGCCGTCATCTTGCCGGCGCTGGGCAGTGCCATTGTCTTTGACATTGGCGCCTCGACGGGCGGCACCGACATCCTTGCCATGATCCTCAAGCGCCGCACAACGCTCGAGATCGGCCGTGCCCTGTTGCTGGTCGATATCGGCATCGTGACCATCGCGGCTTTCCTGTATGGCCCGCGCGTCGGCCTGTACTGCGTGCTCGGTCTGTTTGCCAAGACGCTTGTGGTCGACAAGGCTATCGAGAGCATTCACCTTCGTAAGGTCTGCACGATCATTTGCTCCGAGCCCCTTAAGGTCGAGGAGTTTATCGTCAAGCATCTCAACCGCACGGCAACGATCAGCCGTGGCTACGGCGCCTTCTCGGGCAAGTGCGTCACGGTGATTATGAGCGTGCTGAGCCGTCGCGAGGCAGTGCAACTGCGCCGCTATACCCGCGAGATTGACCCTGGCGCCTTCATCACCATCGTCGATAGCTCCGAAATCGTCGGCAAGGGCTTCCGCGGCACGAACTAGCCCGGGCGTACCCTTCGAATCATTGAATAAAGCCACCTGCGTTGCAAATCGGTCATCTTGGGGTATTTGTCCTCACATTGGGCGATAATGATGCCAAAGACATCGTTTGCGATCCAGGTGATTCGCTCTAGATACGAAGGGATGATTTCGATGTTCTGTTCGCAGTGTGGCGCCCCCATGGGCGATAACGACAAGTTCTGCGGCGTGTGCGGTGCCCCTAATACCGAGGTCAAGGCCGCCGGTCCCGCTCCGCAAGCTCAACCTCAGCCGCAGGGTCAGCCGTTTGCCCAGCCGCAGCCGCAGCCGTTCGTTGCGCCCCAGCCGGCTATGAACGCGCCCAAGGGTTGCATGGCTCAGGCCTTCAACGACATGCTTAAGGTTCCCGGCGCCTTGGTTCGCGTATGCCAAATCGCCTTTTTGCCGGCGCTGATCTGTGTTGTCTCGGTGCTGGTGCTGTTTATCCCCGTTATCGGCGGTATCGCAGCGGCCATTGGCTTTTTGCTCGCGTACGTGGCAAGCGTGTGCGGTGCCGGCTTTGCTATCGAGTGGGGTCGTGACCTGTCGCTCAAGGATGATAACGGCATGGAGCGTCCGCTGCTGCGCTCGACCTCGTTTGGATTGGGCATTTTCTCGTCTGTCATTACCGGTGTGCTCGAGTTCGTGGCCATTATTCCGGTGATTGGCGTGGTGTTCTCGGCTATCGAGAGCGTCGTGATCGGTGCCGTCGGTTCATATTATTTCAATGGTTCGAGCGGTCTCGAGGCCGCACTCTTCGGCTCGATGGGCCTGCTCGTCTTTGCCATGATCGTGTCGGTGGTACTGGGCATCTTCTTTAAGATGTTTGGTGATGCTGCCGTGATGCACTTTGCCGTCGCGGGGCGCGTGGAAAGCGCGTTCTCGCTCGAGAAGGTCTGGAAGTCTTATAAGGCCAACCTGGGCAAGCTATTCTGCGCCTCGATTCTTCCCGAGTTTTTGACGGGCATCGTGTCGAACATTATCACGTGGATCTTCACTGCCCTCTTTGGCTTTATCGCCGCGCTGGGAATTAGCAGCTACGGCTATTATGGCTACTATTCTCGCCCGTCGGGCATAGAGGCAATCATCGAGGGCGGCGGCATCACGCTCATTCTGTTCTTGATGATCGTTGCCTTTGTCACGGTGTTCCTGACTGTGTTTGGCAAGATGCTCAAGTATCGCGCCGTTGGCTACTGGGCCGCGCGCTATGCCAGCGAGTGGGCCGATGAGGATGCCGACGATGTTCTGACGTTTGTGCTTCCGGGTGAGAAGAAGCCTGCTCCTGCGGGATTCAATCCCACGGCCGCCACTGGTGCAGCCCCTGCACCGGCACCCGCACCTGCCCCGGCACCTGCCCCGGCGCCTGCACCTGCACCGGCGCCCGAGGCGACGCCTGCGGAGCCCGATTGGGATGCCCTTGCCACGCCGGCGGATGAGCCGGGCGATAATCCTGCTGCCGAAAACAATCAAACCGAATAGTCGGTCGAGGCGCCCTGGGCAACTGAGCCCGGGGCGCCTTTTTCTACTGCGAAAGCAAGAAAATGCCTGGGAAAACGGTTGCAGCAATATTTCTCGGAAATTGATCAATGTTGCGCAACAACGTCGCGGCTATTGTTGAGAACATAGTCGTGTAAGGTTTGAAGGCGTGCAACGCCTTAGGAAAAGGAGAGGCTTATGTTCTGTCCCACTTGTGGTTCTCCCATTTCGGATGATGCCAAATTCTGCCCCGTCTGCGGTTCTGCCGTCGGTGCCGCTTCCGCTGCTCCTGCTCCGCAGCCCGCGCCGCAGCCTGCACCTCAGCCCCAACCTGCTCCGCAGCCCACGCAGATTCAGCCCGCTCCGGTTCAGGCAGTTCAGCCTGCGCCTCAGCCCCAGCAACAGTACGCCGGGCAGCAGCAGTACGCCGGGCAGCAGCAGTATGCTCAGCAGCCTGCACCTGCCCCGATGGGCTATACTCCGATTAAGACCGACCGTGGCGTGATCGGCTGGCTCCTGCTTTCCATCGTGACTTGCGGCATCTATTCGTATTACTTCCTCTATTGCCTCGCCCGCGACATCAATGTCATGTGCCAGGACGACGGCGATTCCACGCCGGGCCTGGCGGAATTCATCCTGCTGTCGTTCGTGACCTGCGGTTTCTATGCGTACTACTGGTATTACAAGATTGGCAACCGCCTGCAGGCCAACGCTCCTCGCTACGGCCTGATGTTCCAGGAGAACGGCACCACCGTTCTTATGTGGCAGATTGTCGGCGCGCTGCTGTGCGGTCTTGGCCCCATCTTTGCCATGAACATCATCATCAAGAATACCAATGCCATGGCAACGGCTTACAACGTCCGTCTTGGCGCTCGTGCCTAACGATAAGAGCGGCGTGAATAGCTCCCAGGGACATAAGGGCGCGGCGGAACTCATTCGCCGCGCCCTTTCTTGCATCGGCGCGCTCTTTGTCGCCTGGCTCGCACTCTACCTGCTCGATATCGGCTGCGTGTTTCGCCTGATGACGGGCATTCCCTGTCCGGGATGTGGCATGACGAGGGCCTGGCTGGCAGCACTGCGCCTCGATTTTGCGGCGGCCTTTGCCTACCATCCGCTGTTTTGGGTGGTGCCGATTGCGTTTGTGCTCGCGTTCGTGCGCGAGGAGGTGACGTCGAGCAAGCTAAAGCGCGGCATCGACATTGCGGTTATTGTTCTGTGCGTGCTGGTCGTTGCCGTATGGATCGCGCGCCTTATCAACCCGGCAGACGCGGGCCTGCTCTTTGGTGGTCACGCTCCCGCCGGAGTTCCCACCGATATCATCCACTTCGAAACCCCACGCTGGCTCACCATTCTTCACTCTTACCTGTCGTGACGGAGGACGCGCAAGAAAAGCGGTCGACACATAAGCGGGGGCGAACGTTGAGATAACGTTCGCCCCCGCTTTGCTCTAGCCAGGTTGTTACGGGTGGGTGTGACGGCTACTCGCCATGCTTCTCCTCGTGGCGAGCGGCAGCCCGCGCATCGTGGATGCCTTTGATTGCGGCATGGCGGGCGGTGCGGGCGTCGTGCATGGCGTCGCGGGCCTCGGCGGCCGTTGCCTTGGCAGAGCGCAGCTTGGCTGCCAGGTCGGGATTGGTCTCGGCAACCGCGGCGATCGTGGGGCCGTCGAGCTCTTCTTGCGTGGGCTCGGCCAAAAAGTCGATGGCATACTGAGCGGCTACCATGGAGCCCTTGGCGAGCACGCTCTCGTCGATCTTATAGAAGCAGGAGTGCTGGGCATAGGTGGCGCCAATCTGGGGGTTGCGCGTGCCAACAAAGGCGAGCACGCCCGGTACGCGGCGCAGATACTCCGAGAAGTCCTCGCCCGAAAGCGTGCCGCGGTAATGGCCCTCGCCCGCGGGACCCAGGCACTTGAGCACAGCTTGGCGGCAGCGCTCGCTCGAGGCGGCATCGTTTTCGACCTTGTAGTTGGCGATGGTGTAGTCGGTGAGCTCGGCCTCGGCGCCCAGAGCAGCCGCGGTGTGCTCCACGATGCGGCGCATAAGCTCGGGCATCTCCTCATGCGTCTTGTCGCCATAGGTGCGCACCGTGCCGGCGAGGTACGCCGTGCCGGCGATAACGTTGCGCGCGGTGCCGCCATGCAGCTCGCCGACGGTGATGACGGCAGGTTCGTAGGGGCTAATCTCGCGCGAGACGATGGTCTGCAGGGCGTTGACGATTTCGGCGGCAACCATAACGGCGTCGTGGCCGCGCTGGGGCATGGCGCCATGGCACGAGGTGCCGCGGACGTCGATGCGGAACCAGTCGGTGTTTGCCATGCGTGGGCCGGGCTCGCAGCTTACGGTGCCGGCGTCGACCTCGCTCCAGATGTGCGCGGCGTAGGCGCCGTCGACGCCGTCGAGCACACCCGTGCCGATCATGAGTTTGGCGCCCTGGCCGTTTTCCTCGCTGGGCTGGAAAACGATGCGAATCTCGCCGTGGATGTCATCGGTCATGTGGCGCAGGATTTGCAGCGTGCCGAGCATCATGGCGATATGGCAGTCGTGACCGCAGGCGTGCATGCAGCCCTCGTTGACGCTGGCGAACTCCTCGCCGGTTTGCTCGGTGACAGGCAGGGCGTCGATGTCGGCGCGCAGCAGGATACGGCGGCGCGGCGTGCCGTCCTCGCGGTAGGCATCGGGCGCGGTACCGCGAAGCGTTGCCACCAAGCCGGTCTTGAGCGGACGCTCGTAGGGGATATTCATGGCGTCGAGCTGGTTGGCGATGTCGGAGGTCGTGCGCTCTTCGGCAAGGCTCAGCTCCGGGTGCTTATGGAAGTGCCGGCGCTGCTTGATGATATAGGGTTCAAACTCGGTGGCAATATCTCGGATGGCCGCGGTGACGTCGTCTGCCGCGCGAACCTCGGTTGCCGCCATAATCTGCTGTGCCTTGGTCTTCGTCATGGTCGATTTGCTCCTTGCTGGGTTGATCGCAAAATCGTACAGGCTCTCTCCAGTATGCCACCTGCCGCTAGGGCTGGTAAAGTTGCCGTTTGCCGCTTGGGGTTTTGAAACAAGAGTGGGGGAGTACACTCGGGGGTGTTGAATTTCCTGCCAGAGATGGGGATGCCCATGCAACATATCGATCGGATTATCCGCTCCAAGAACGTCTTTACCGCGCAAGACGGTAACGATACTGCCCGCGAGCTGGCGATTGCCATTGCGGGCGATCGCATCGTCGCGGTCGGCACGCCCGATGACGTGATTGCCGCCGCCCCTGCTGCCACGCCGGTGGTCGACTACGGCGAGCAATTCATCTGCCCCGGTTTCCATGACGCACATCTGCACTTCTTCCATACCTCGGTCGGTTCCTCGCCGTACATGCTCATGGATATGGGCACGTCAGAGGCGGCACTGGTGCAGCATGCGCTCGAGTTTTCCCAGGGCCTGCCCAATGACGCCTGGGTCGTGACCCAGGGCTGGCGCGATTACCGCTGGGATCCGCCCGAGCACCCTACCAAGGCTTCCCTCGACGCCGCCTTCCCCGATCGCCCCTGTGTTATGTATTCGGGCGACGGGCATACCCTGTGGCTCAACAGCCGCGCACTCGAAGCCCTCGGCGTGACGCGCGACAGCGAGCCGCCGGCGGGTGGAAGTTACGACAAAGACTCAAACGGTGAGCTTACGGGTATTGCCCACGAGGCTGCGGCCATGCAGCTGCTGCCGCGCTGCCTGGAGTGGCTGGGCGAGGACCGCATCGCGAGCGCTTACGCCGACCAGATGAAGCGTATGGCCGAGCAAGGCATCACCTCGATCTGCGATATGTCGCTCATGCCCATGCCGGGCTGCGACTTTATTCGCGACGATGTTTACGACAAGCTGCAAGCCGCCGGCAAGCTGGGCATTCGCGCCCACCTGTTCCCCACGCTGCTGGATGACCAATCACGCTTGGAAGAACTCCAGACCCGCTACGCGAACAACGCGCTGCTCTCGGCGCCAGGCTTTAAACAGTTCTTCGACGGCGTGTCGAGCGAGCATACCGCATACCTCACTGAGCCCTATACCAACCCGCGCTTTCCGGGCGACCAGGGTCGTCTGACGGTTCCCGTCGAGCGCATGCGCAAGCTGGTTCTGGCGGCAGCCGAGCGTGGGCACACCGTGCGCATCCACGTTATCGGCGACGGCGCCATTCATGCTGCGCTCGATATCTTTGAGGAGGCGGCAGAGCTCTACGGTCTGCCCCCGCACGGTCATAACACGCTCGAGCATCTGGAGAATTTGCTGCCCGGTGACATCGATCGTCTGCGCAAGCTCAACGTCATTGCCTCGAGCCAGCCTTGCCACATCACGCTCGACCCGGGTGGCCCGGAGCGCGACCTGGGCCTGGAGCGCAGCCGCATCATGTGGCCGTTTGCGACCTATAAGCAGCGCGGCATCCGCCAGGCCTTCGGCACCGATAGCCCCATCACAGCCGTTACTAGCATGAACGTGCTCTACACGGCTATCACGCGCCAAGACCCCCGCAGCCACTGGCCTGAAGGCGGCTGGCTCCCCAGCGAGCGCATCGACGCGGCAACGGCCCTGCGCAACTACACGCTTGGCAGCGCGTACGCAGCGGGCGACGAGCAAAACCTCGGCAGCCTGGAGCCCGGCAAATACGCCGACCTGGTAGTCCTGGACCAAAACCCGCTCACCATCGACCCCCAAGAGCTGCAAGCCACCAAGGTTCAGGCCACCTACCTGGCAGGCAACTTAATCTACGAGCGTTAACCCCACATCCCACCCCTCAGTTGCGGTGAAATACGGACTAAATAACACCTCAACAGCCAAAAACAGTCCATATTCCACCGCAACTTAAGGGGCACGTTTCAGCAACGTGCCCCTTTCTTGTTCGCACCATCCGCATCGCCATTTTGCTGCACTGACTTTTCTGAATGCCGGGCCCGATAACGTTGACTCAGCTCCCGTGTGGCGCCGGAGGGGCGGGGCATAAGGTTTATCGCGAGTTCCGCACGAGCCGAAGGCCACTTAATGTGGCCTTCGTGCGAGCAGGACTGCCCGAGCAGGAAACCTTAT
>CAJMPE010000076.1 GCA_905215275.1 uncultured bacterium
TCGGCCATGTGCGGGTCGGTATCGGGGAAGAGCACCATGGCAAACGCGCCGATGGTTGCGACTGCCATAAGGAAGCTCTCGTCGAAGGCCTTGCCGCGGCGGATGTTACTGAATGCCTTTTGCAGTACGTCGTAGCCGGCAATCAAAAACGGCACGAGGAACAGCACAAAGCTGGCGTAGATGTCGCCCGGGGTGCCGAATGCGGCGGCGAGGGTGCCAAGCTCATCGAGGGCGTACACCACGGCAAAAATGCCCAGCGCTACCAGGATGCGGTTGCGCTTATGCTCGAGTGACTCTTTTTTCTTGCGCTTCTTCTTTTTCTTTTTGGGGTCGGCGGTGACCATGACTCGTATCCTCCCATTTGAATGTATGAACACTCGCTCATATAATTTCGCGAGCAAAGGCCGCGGCAAGCGCGGCCTTGCGGGTCAGCGTATGCGCAGGCTAGAGAATGATCTCGCAGTCCGGCTCGGCGTCGGCGGTGAACTCCACGACACGGTCGAGGACCTCCTCGAACTCGGCGTCGTCGGCCTCGAGCGTCAATTTCTGGGTCATAAAGTTGACGGACACGGATTTGACGCCCTCGAGTTTGGCCAGCTCGTCCTGAAGCTCGCGCGCACAGTTGGCGCAGTCGATCTCGTCGAGCTTAAACTGCTTTTTCATGGTGGGTTCCTTTCTCTGTGTTGGCGACCTGGGTGCCGGTCGCGTTGATACCGTGGTTGGTTGCTATTCGCAGATATGGCTCATGCCCTGGTTGAGCATGGTGTAGACATGATCGTCGGCAAGCGAGTAGAGGATGTTGCGGCCGTCGCGGCGGAACTTGACCAGGTGCGACTGCTTAAGCGTGCGCAGCTGGTGCGATACTGCCGACTGCGAGGTTGCGGTCGCCCCGGCGATGTCGGCCACGCAGAGCTCGCGGCCCATGAGGGCATAGAGAATCTTGATGCGCGTGGTGTCGCTGAAGACCTTGAACAGGTCGGCCAAGTCGTACAGCAACTCCTCGTCGGGAAGGTCCTCGGGCGAGCAGGTGGTGGGGATCACGGGTTCGGTGGCCTCGATGTCAGTCTTTGTTTCATCAGCGTGGTCGCTCATTGCAACATCCTTTCATATGAACATGCGCTCATATAACTTGCTTCCGATTATATGAGCGCATGTTCATATGTCAATAACGTTCAGGTAATTCGTCGTACAAAATGATGAGGAAAAGCGGACGAGATCCCGGACTAAGCGGTTTTGATTAGCGATGCCGGGGTGGGTGCCCCTGCGCCGTGCAAAAATTGGAGTATTCTGCAACGATAGGGGGTCTGTTAATCTATCGCGGGCCAAATAATGTAGTTCAAGAGCTATCTTAGGGTGTTAAACCGATGAGTTCTTCCTCAAATGTTGCCTAACGTTCTCACGCAAGAGTGATTTCGCTTCACATTTGGATCCACTCGAGGGTGATGGACACCCGACCCTGCTGAATACTCGCAATTTTGCACGTCGCTAGGGTACCCACCTTGTTAGTCGGCCTAGTTTCCGGCCCCGAAGACCCTGCCCTCGGGCGTGAAGCTGCTTGTTTGGTTGAGTGATGGGCTGCCTGGTTCGACGATTTGCATGTCATCGATTGCCGGAGCCTCGTTAATCGTCGGATCGTCCAATGTGATGCTTTCGAGCATTGCTTTTTCGAGATCGATTCGTTGACGCTCTTCGGAATCCTGGCGAAGCTCCTCCTGGATTCGTTTCTTCTCCTCAATAAACCTTCTGAGCACAAACAGTCTCAGGTCCTCTTGCATGATTTGAAAGTCTTTTGGCAAACGCGAGGGGCGTATACCTTCTTTTCTTTGGATTGCCTCCATGACCCTAACGAAAGAGCTGGCATGCATAAAGGAATAACGGCTGACGGTGATGATTCCGTACCCCATGGACGCAAGTGCGTTCTTGCGTTCTTCGTCGATGGCGCGGTCTTCTTCCGCGTCGTGATAAAAACCGTTGTATTCAATATCTGTTCGAGATTTCTTCAGATATGCATCCATAAAGAACTTTTTGCGTCTCGTGAGATTTTTTGCGGCAGCGGTGACCTGTACCTCGTAATCGGTCTCAATTCCCTTAATACCAAGTCCACCTTCGCTTTTGGGCAGCGTAAGCATCATGACAAAGGCCGTTTCCATGGGAGAGCGGCATCCATCGCGTACACATTGAATAGCCTTTCGGGCAAGGGCCAAACCATCGCATCTGGTAATGGAATTAAAGAACTGTTTTAACCTCTCGGTCGAGGTAAGTGGGAAACGCTCGGTATAAGAGGTAGAAGAACCGGTTCCAAGGGAATAGGCGCCGCACAGTTCAAAGTAGTACTCCACTAGTTCGCGAAAAGAAAGATAGGTGGCAGCCTGAAGCGCGCAAAGCTCAACGCCAACAACGAAGATGCCATCTTTGAGCTCTATAAAGCGTGAGTTCGAGAATCGTTTTGAAGAAACGTGGCATTGACAGTTCATTGCATAGCGCGCATTCCTGCGATCAAACGCCATCACCTCGAGGGAATCATTTGCGCCGAGGGAAACATCATGTTTGGTGAGCCATTCTGCGGCTGCGTCAAGGAGCGTTTCGGTGGGACATGATCCGTAAATCGCGGCAGGACTACAGGACTCGATGCCTTTCGCAGACACCGAATGCGCGGCCTGGTAGACCGCTTTTGCCGTGGTATGTGACAATACGATACTCATGGTATATATCGTGTCAGCTAATGCTGCGTTGATGGCGCTGAGTGGAAAAGTCGTTTTAGAGGTCTAACCAAATGCTGTCCAAAAGCTTGACGCAATTATGGGTTGGTACGCCCTAAATAAATGTTTTCGCAGCTCGGCTATAGCATAGAAATACTCAATTGCTGCACATTTGGTATCGATGCATCGCCATCCGAACACGAATCACGTGTCGGGAAAGTGCCGAAGTAGTTAAAAAATAGGGTTCAGAATTTGTGAAGAGCGGGCCTGCTTGTGGAACGTAGGGCGGCCTCGCTGCGGGGGTTCCCGCTGTGAGGCCGCTCGTGAGCAAGCAGTGTTTGTTGCAGACGTTTCTACTTGGCAAACAGGTTCTTGAGGTTGAACTCGGCCTGGACGGTACGGAGCATGAGGTCGGTGTCGTCGAGGCCCAGGTGCTGCTCGTTGGCGTCGGCGGCGAGGGTGCCACGTCGGCGCGCCCAGTTCTCGAGCGCAGCGGGCGCGGACTCGCGGGGGAGCGAGCGCACGTCGGCGTCCAGGCTGCGGCAGATCTGGCGCGAGTCGATGACGATGATCTTGCCTGCGCGGCGTGCCTCGGCGTAACCGTCCAGATGAATCTTGAACCAGCTGTCCTCGAAGGCAGCGTTGTGCGCCATATAGGGATACTTCTTCATGAGCTTGAGCAGCTGCTTTTGCAGCTCCTTGTTCTCACGGAAGGGCGTTTTGCCGTCGATGTCGTCCCAAGTGATGTGGTGGATATTCGACAGCGGCACGTCCTCGCCGCGATAGATGTCGGGCAGGCCGCAGTAGTGCGCCTCGGCGTCATGCGGCACGGCGTCGCTGGTGAGCTCCATGATCTCCCAGCCCACGTTGAGGATGTAGCCGCGCTCGGGCGCGCGACCGGTGGTCTCGATGTCGATGCCCAGCACCGTGCCTTGGATGGGCTTGCGGGCATAGGCTACGCCGAGTGCGTCGCGGTCACCGCGGATCTCGCGCATGACCGATGCTGCGGTGCGCTTTTGCATCTTGCCGATGGCGGCGCAGGTGTCGGCGTCGGACAGGCCGCGCGAGAGCGTCGCGGGCGTCACGTTACGTAGACGCGCCTCGCCAATCTGGTCGCACAGGTCGCGGTTGCGGTCGGCCAGGTCGCGCACGGTAGCAAAGTCGAAGCCGGGGTCGCCCTCGGCGGTAAAGTACTCGGTCTCGAGCACCTTGAGGGCCTCCTCGCCCTTCTGGCGCTCGGACTCCATGGCGCCGTGATCGCCGTAGATAAACATGGGGATAAACGGCTGGCGTTCGTATTCGAGTGCTTGCGATACGTTCATATGCTGCTCCTTGGACGGGCCGCGTTACGCGGCTCGGGGTTACTGAGTTGTGGCGAGATGATAGTTTACCATGGGCAACTATTGGCACCGCGCCCGGGACAACTACAATACCCTAGTTGACCGCTAGGACTTTTACAATGCTGCCGAAAGACACGAAAGGTTCCATCCGTCATGGATTTACTGATTGATATTCTGCTCGACGCCGGTAAGGACACGCTGTCGTTGGTGCCGTTTTTGTTGGTGACGTATCTTGCCCTCGAGACGCTTGAGCACGTTGCGGGCGATCGCGTCAACGGCGCTATCAAGCGCGCCGGCGCCGCGGGTCCCGTAGTTGGCTCGCTGCTGGGCATGGTGCCGCAGTGCGGATTTTCGGCCATGGCAGCAACGCTGTACGCCGGCCGTGTCGTGACGCTGGGCACGCTGGTTGCCGTGTTCCTCTCGACCTCCGACGAGATGTTGCCGCTGTTACTCGCCGAGCAAGTTCCCGTGCAGACCATGGCGATGCTGCTCGCCTCGAAGGCGCTGATCGCTCTGGTCACGGGCTTTATCGTGGATGCGGCTATCCGCGGCCTTCGTCGTAATGCCCGCGCGCATGCGGCGATTCGCCGTACCGTGCTGGGGACCGCTGCCAATCCGGCTCATGTGAACTGCGCGCACGACGACCATACCGGAGGCGACATCATTGACGAGGTGGCCGAGGCGGGCGTGAGCGCCGAGCACATCCACGAGCTGTGCGAACGTGATCACTGCGGCTGCGAGGAGCACGTGGAACACCACGGGCACGACCACGGTCACGCGGACGCACACGAGCACCACCACGGTCACAGCCACTCCCACGAGGGCGCGCCCGTTCTGTCGATCATCCGCAGCGCCATCTCACATACCGTGCAGGTATCGGTATTCATTTTCCTGGTGACGCTGATTCTGGTTGCCGTCCTCGAGACCTTTGGCGAGTCCGCAATCGAGCAGTTCCTGCGCGGCAATGAGACGCTCGCCGTCCTGGGCTCGGCGCTTGTCGGTCTGATTCCCAACTGCTCTGCCAGCGTCGTCATCACGCAGCTGTACCTGGAGGGCGTACTGCAGCTGGCGCCGATGCTCGCCGGCACGCTCATTTCCGCCGGCGTGGGCTACCTAGTCCTGTTCCGCACCAACCGCAGCGCTCGCGAAAATGCCGTGTTCCTGGTCATGATGTACGTCATCGGCGCCGGCTGGGGACTCATCCTCTCCGCCTTCGGCCTCTAAGCAGGCCTAGCAAAACGGGCTTCAAAATAGCCATGCTCGGCGCCGGCGCAATGCGGCGACGCATGGCATTTTGAAGCCCGTTTTTTGTTGAGCCATGGATCCTGAGCGTTCACGCCGCTCAAAACAAAAAGGCAGATTTCCGGACATATCCCAAAAATCTGCCTTGGTTAGCGTAACAGTTCGGTGAGGTTGCGTTTAAAGCGGGCGCGGTCTTCGCTGGTAAATGCCGCCGGTCCGCGAGTGCGTCCGCCGGCGCGGCGCACCTTCTTTTCCTCGTGGCGAATAAACAGTTGCATGTCGATGGTCGCCTTATCGTAGACGCGCCCGCGCACACCGATTGCGGCGGCATCGCGTCCGAGCACCATGCTCGCCAGGCCTATGTCTTGTGTCACGACCACGTCGCCAGCCTGCAGGCGCTCGACAATGGCAAAGTCGGCACTATCGGCTCCCACACTCACATCGAGCGTCGTGACCCAAAAGCCCCGAAGCGCGTGCTCGGCATCGCGCGGATCGTCGCGGCGAATGTGGCGTTTCAGGTTCTGCGTGCTGTTGCCGGCGATAACGACGGCGACGCCCGCCCTCCGTGCGCAGTCGATTGACTCGCGCGTGACCGGGCAGGCGTCGGCATCAATAAAAAGCGTCTTTGGCATCTAGCGCACCAGTTTGCCAAACTGAATGGCGCGGACAATGAGTGTCACGCCAAACACCAGCAGTGCGGCACCGCTAAAGATGACGAGCATCTTGGCCGACCACAGCGGATAGATAAACACGAACATGCCCGCGATGATGGAGAGTGCGCCGCTCAGGATGGCGAGGGCGCGGTTGGACGAAAGCTCGGATTCCAGAATCGTCATGACGCCCTCGACGATCCAGCCAAAGCCGGCCACGATAACCACCATCGTGGTGAGCGTCGCGGTCGAGAAGGCCTGGTTGCGCAGGATTATGACGCCGCCCAAGATAATGAGTAGGTTGGAGATGATGCTCGTCACGCGCCAGCCGGTGGGCAGCAGCGGCTCGAAAACAGCGGTAAACAGCCTGATCGCGGCCGTGATCACAAAGTAGAAGCCCAGAACAGTCGTCAGGAAGACGAGGGACTTGGCAGGCGCAAACAGCAGTGCGATGCCGGCGACGAGCGCCAAGACGCCCGTGATGGCGTAAATCCAGCGCACGGCCTTGACGGCCTTGCCTGCCATGCTTTTCTCGTCAAATCCAAACGCGCTCGATTGCTTGTCATCGTTCTTAAAGATGCCCATGATGTCTCCTTTCGTGCGGCGTAAGCCGTAGCTCTTGCAACCAGTATCGCCCAAGGGCGCCGTCGCGTGGGGCGGGAGGGGCGAATTGGAGCCTCACCTTCGCGAATTGTCACCTTTGTTCTCGTTTGGATGTGGGATATTCAACAGATGTAGAACATTACAGCTCTGTTCGTTATTGCCTACGTTTTAGGTTAGATTTTCTTAAGAACAATTGGCTTTTATTGAGGGGTCCCTATGAACGAAACAGTTCCCGCGGCGCCGGTAAGCGCCGAGTCGATGGCAAGGCAAGGTTGCGAAAAGCTTGGCCTGGACACGTTTGACGCGCTGGTCCGCCGCGCGCGTCCGTGCCGCCGCTTTGATGAGTCCATGCGCGTACCGCGCGAGTTTTTGCTCGAGCTGGCGGAGCTGGCACATCTGGCTCCCTGCGGCGCCAACGCTCAGCGTCTGCGTTTTCATGTGGTGAGCGGTGCAGAGGACTGCGCGCGTGTATTTGATGAGCTCACCTGGGCCGGTGCGCTCAAGGATTGGCCGGGTCCCGATGAGGGCGAGCGCCCGACCGGCTACATCGCGATTCTTGCCGAGCGCGCTGTTCCGGGTAAGCCCGCCGCGCCCATCACCGAGGTCGACACCGGCATTGCCGCCCAGACGATGATGCTCGCCGCTCGCAGCGCCACGCCCGAGGTGGCAGCCTGCATGTTCAAGGCCTTTACGCCCCACGCGATTGCTGCCATGGGGCTCGATGACGACAAATACGAGCTCAAGCTGATCATGGCGTTTGGCGTTCCGGCCGAGACACAGGTGATCGACGCGATCGACTCCAACCCGGATGGCTCTATCAATTACTGGCGCGATGAGGCACAGATGCATCACGTGCCCAAGCGTCCGCTTGCTGACGTGCTGCTGTAGCTGCGTCGTTGCGGCGCGATCCGGCGGCAAAACCACCACAAAGGTGCCTGTCACCTTTGTGGTGGTGCGAGGGGAGGGCGTGTGGCCGATCTGTATTTGGTGCGGCATGGGCAGACCGAGCTCAATGTGAAGAACATTTTGCAGGGCTGGCACGATTCGCCGTTGACGGCGCGCGGGCGCGAGCAAGCGCTGGCGACGCGTGCGGCGTTCGAGGACCGCGGCGTGACCTTTGACCATGTGTATTCGTCTCCGTTGGGGCGGGCGCGGCGTACGGCCGAGCTGATCGTTGGCGAGGGCTGTTCCATAGAGCTGGTCGATGACCTGCGCGAGTGGCATTTGGGTTCGTTGGAGGGCACGTCAAACCGCGAGATGCCGGCGCAACCTTGGGGTGATTATCCGGTTGCCTTTGGTGGCGAGTCGGAAAGTGAGCTTCGCGCACGTATGGTCGCGGCGCTTTCCCGCATCATGGCCCGACCGCAGCACAACTGCGTGCTGGCCGTCTCCCACGGCTCAGCCTGCCAGGAGTTTCTTAGATGCGTGACTGGCGGGGGAGAGCTACCCGACAACGGTGCCGTGCTTCATTTTGGCTATTGCGACGGGGCGTTTTCGCTCTTGGGTTGGTAACAAACGAAAGGACCCCCTATGAATAAAGACTTGTATCTGGTCCGTCATGGACAGACGATATTTAACCTCAAGCGCATTATTCAGGGATGGAGTGACTCACCGCTTACGCAGCTGGGATGCGACCAGGCGGCGCGCGCCGGCATGTTCTTGCGTGCGCGCGGCATTGAGCCCGACCACGCCTATGCCTCCACGCTCCATCGCACCGAGCAGACTATCGCCAACTTGTGGCCGGGCTTGGCGTACGAGCGCCTGGACGGCCTGCGCGAGTGGTTCTTTGGCGACTTTGAGGCCGAGCGCGTGATGCTCATGCCCGAGCGCCCGTGGCGCGACTTCTATTGCCAGTTTGGCGGCGAGGGCCAGATGCAGGTGCGCGAGCGCATGGTGGCGACGTTGACCGAGCTTATGCAGCGTCCGGACCATACGTGCGTGCTCGCGGTAAGCCACGGCTCGGCTATCAAGGAGTTCATGGACCACGTGAAGGGTGCGGCGGCAGACGAGCGCGACCGCGTTCCGGGCAATTGCTCGGTGTTGCACTTTGCGTTTGATGATGCGACGGATACGTTTGAACTGGTTGAGATCTTTACGCAGGAAGACTACGCGCGCGAGCTGGGGCTTGAGCCGCTCGTGGCGGCAGCGGGTCCGCAGCGCGGGTAGCGCGGGCGTGGCGATGTGGATCGCCGACATCATTACTCGATGTGAAAGGGGCGGGGAT
>CAJMPE010000077.1 GCA_905215275.1 uncultured bacterium
CTGCTCTACAGTCCTGCGCAAGACGGAAAGCACATTAAGTGCTTTCCTTTGCGTGCGGAACTCGCGACAAACTTAAACAGCGGGCCGCCCGGACCGGGAATCCGATGTGCTCGTCGGGGCAACGTTACCTGCCAAAAAGGGACAGGTTTATTTTGATCGGTTTTATCTGGGAAAACGTCGCGCTCCAGCGGTAATCTGCTCTCATCTGTCGCATGGAAATCGGCGGCGTTTCCATTTAACGCAAAAGAGGCCGCTTCCCCTAGTAGGAAGCGGCCTCAGACCTTACGAATAGACGATAGTAAAGGACTCTTCCGTTTCGGTCTCTCCTGTTGACGTGTACCTCGTGCCCTCAAGCGTTACTGAGACCACTTGGTCGACATCAATCAACTTCGTTGGCACCCAGATGTCCTCTCCGCTATTGCGCGTATAAGAAAAATATAAGTTGAACGCCCCTGCGTCGTCATCTTCGATAATCTGCTCCGATCCATCCTTGTAGGTAACCGTCAACTTCTTCGTGACTGCGTCAATGCCCAAATCATCGATGTGTGTCTGGATAGAAAACGGGCTGATCTCGAGAGGCGAGTCATCGGAGCGGAGTTCCTTTGTATCGACGTACGCTCCAACGCTAAACTCGGGCGTCGATGCCTCGAACGGCTTCGCATCCTCGCCTTCGCCCTCGGTCCACGAGATATTCCAGGTGACCGCATGTTGAAAACCTCGCTCGCGATCCAAAGAAGCAAAGTACATCGTGCCATTAATGACAGTATCGCTTGATGTGTCCTTATCAATGGTGCAGCGTGTGTCAGCCCATTCCTCGCCGAAGTTCATGTCGGGCGTGCCGATGCCTTGTTCTTCTTCACCATAGAGAACAAGTTCGCCTGTCTCTGCTGCCGGCTTGTAGTAGTTAACGCCATTTGGATTGGACAACGTAAACGTCACGGCTCCGCAGCCGTTTTGGTCAATAGCCATCTCATGGATATCGAGCGTATAGCCATTACCCTCGACGGACAGATCAACCTTCTGGACTGCGCCCTCCAGGCTTTGGGGCGCGATACCGTCACCAAACTCTCTGGTGTAGGTATATTGAGTCCCCGATGAGCCACCGTTGGTCCAGGTAATGGAATCCCCGTTGCCGTGGTTTCCCCAGGCTGAGGCAAAATAGCCGGAATTGACAACGGCGTAGGCGACCCCTCCAGTCGCCAAAACTCCGGCAAGACATCCGATTACGGCAACATAGAGAGGCTTCGCGTGGCCCTTTCGATGAAGCGGCTCACCCGCAGCGGTATTTAGGACGCGATCTGCAAGGTCGCTATCGGCTTGGATGGACTCGAAGGCCTGCTTGATTTGATTGGATTTCACGGTCGCCCTCCTCTAAGATGAATTTGAGCTTCGATCGACCGCGAGCTAAACGCGTTCGAACGGTCGCGGCTGGTACATGCATCAACTCGGCAATCTCTGAGGTCGAAAAGCCCAGGTAGTAATAGAGCACGATGGGAACGCGGAATCGCTCCGGAAGTCGCATAACGTCTGACAGGACCGCCTTGGTCTCATCCTGCGCCGCCGAAAGCGAATCGGCCAGATTCTCAATATCCTCCACACGCCTCCATGGCTTTCGAAAGAGCGATTTGCATTCATTGATCGTGACCCGGACAAGCCAGCGGCGAAGATGTTCCCAACTTTCAAAGTGCCCATCGCTTTTAAGCAACTTAAGAAAGACATCTTGGGCAACATCGTCGGCATCGGCACGATCGCGCAGGTACGTCAATGCGATTCGAAACACGACATCACGGTGATCCTCGACCGCCTGTCTAAATGCTTGTTCTTCCATAATCACCTCCCGGTGACGTTAATAATTCTTGGTGAGGCCCTCACCTTAGATACGCTCTTGTCGGGCGAAATGTTTCAAATTCAAGCAGGAAAAACCTACCAAAATATACCTGTCCCTTTTTGGCAGGTTTTCTTTAACAAAAAGACCCGCTTCCCTGTTGGGAAACGGGTCTTTGGAAGGACGGTTAACGTACTAGGAAATTACTCCTCGTCGTTGTCCTTTGCCTCTTCGGCGTCGTCGGTGTCCACGAGCTGGTTGAGCAGCTCGTCGAGGGACGCCATGTCCTCGTTGATCGCGCCGTTGGCGGGAGCCTTCTTGTCGTCGATCGGGGCGCCCAGGAGCTCCTCGTCGGCGTCGGCGTGATGCGTCGGCGTGGCGGAGGTGCCCAGCAGGATGTCGTCCGGACCGTCGGGGCTAAAGACCATCTGCAGCAGCTGCGAGAGGTCTTCCTCGTCGGCAACGTCGTCGTTGTTCTCGAGGATGTAGAGCAGGTCGTGGGCCTCGAGGCCGTCACGGAGCTCCTCGATCGCCTTGGCACCGATGCCATCGATGCGCAGCAGATCCTCCTCGGACTTGCCGACCAGGTCGCCGACCGTCTCGATGCCGACCTCGCTGAACTTGTTGGTCCAGCGCTGCGACACGCCCAGGTCGTCGAACAGGTACAGGCGAGCCTTCTCGGCGGAGATGGTGTGGCCGTTGCGGGTGAACGAACCGTCAGCACCACCGAACTCGTCGTAGCCGGCCCAGTCGAGCTGCTGCGGGAGCTGCTCGTCCAGGTCCTTGAGCTCCACAGGAGCCCACTCGGGCAGCGACTTGGCGTTGGGCGAAGCCGGGCCGTCGATGTCCACGTAGCCGTCGGCCGTGCGATACGTCAGCTTGGCGTTGGCGTACGGCTTGAGGCCGGTACCAGCCGGGATCTTCTTACCGACGATGACGTTGGACTTAAGGTCGAGCAGGTGGTCGACCTTGCCCTCAATAGCAGCCTCGGTAAGGACGCCGGCGGTACGGATGAACGAAGCGCTCGACAGCCAGGAGTCGATGTTGGACGCGACCTTGAGCGTACCCAGGATGACGGGCTCGGCCACAGGAGCCTGACCACCCAGACGGGCAACGCGCTCGACCTCGTCGGCGAACTCGTAGCGGTCAACGTACTGACCAAGCAGGTACTTGGAGTCGCCGGGGTTAGTGATCTGAACGCGACGCAGCATCTGACGTGCGAGCACCTCGATGTGCTTGTCGTTCAGGTCGACGCCCTGGCTGGTGTAGACGTCCTTTACGCTCTCGACGAAGGTGTGCATCGTCGACTCGATGTCGGTCAGCTTGCGCAGGTTGCGGAAGTTGACGAAGCCCTTGGTGATCTGGTCGCCGGCGCGAACCTCGCAGCCGTCCTCGATCTCAGGCATGAAGCGCACCGAAGCGGGGACGCGACGCTCGTCGAGGACACGGGTGTGATCCTCGGAGTCGGTGAGCGTCAGCACGTACTCGGACTTCTCGGGCTTAATCGAGAGGTGACCGGAGTACGGAGCCAGCTCGGCCTCGCGGCCCAGGATCTTCTCGTTGACGTTGCCGACGATATCGAACATACGGCTGACCGTAGGCAGACCCTGCGTAATATCGTCGACGCCAGCGACGCCGCCGGAGTGAATGGTACGCATCGTAAGCTGCGTACCGGGCTCGCCGATGGACTGGGCGGCAATAATGCCGACGGCAGTACCGATAGCGACCGGACGACGGGTGGAAAGATCCCAGCCGTAGCACTTCTGGCACACGCCGTACTTGGAGCGGCAGGTGAGCAGCGCGCGAAGCTTGACCTTCTTAAGGCCCGCATCGACCATCTTCTGGATGTCGGCGACCTTCTCGATGTAGCCGTCCTGCTCAAAGAGCACGGTGCCATCGGGGGCCACGACGTCCTCAATGAAGCAACGGCCGACGAGGTCGGTGTTGAGGTCGGTGGTACCGGGGATGATGAGGTTGTAGGTGACGCCCTCGTGCGTACCGCAGTCCTCCTCGCGGACGATGACGTCCTGGGCCACATCGACCAGACGACGGGTCAGGTAACCGGAGTCCGAGGTGTGGGATGCGGTATCGACCAGGCCCTTACGGGCACCGTAGGTCGAAATGAAGTACTCGAGCGGCAGCAGGCCCTCGCGGAAGTTCGCCTTAATGGGAAGGTCGATCGTCTCGCCGGACATGTCTGCCATCAGGCCACGCATGCCGCCGAGCTGACGCAGCTGGGTCTTAGAACCACGGGCGCCGGAGTCGGCCATCATGTACAGCGGGTTCTCCTCGTCGAACATATCGAGCATGAGCGCTGCAACCTTGTCGGTACAAGCGGTCCACTCGTTAACGACTTCGATGTGGCGCTCCGTCTCGTTGATGAAGCCCTCCTCGAAGTACTCGTTGATCTGGTCGACGTTGGCCTGGGCGCGGTCGAGCAGCTCCTGCTTCTCGGCAGGGATGAGAGCGTCCCACACCGAGATGGTGAGGCCGGCGCGGGTAGCGTAGTGGAAGCCGGAGTACTTGATGGCGTCGAGGATCGGGCCGACCTTGGCCTCGGGGTAACGATCGCAGCAGTCGGCAACCAGCTTGGCCACGTCGCCCTTGACCATCTTGTAGTTCATGAACTCATAGTCTTCGGGCAGGCACTGGCGGTTGAAGATGATGCGGCCGATAGAGGTCTCGAAGCGCGCGGTCTTATTGCCGGTGACATCGTAGTCGACAAACTCGTTCTTGCCGTTCTTGACGCGGAAGATACGGGTGCCGTCCTCATTGATGACGTTGGCATCGGCAGCGGACACGCGGACCTGGATCTTGGCCTGCATGTCGACCTCGGAGCGGCAGTCATAGGCGTGCAGCGCGTCATCGAAGCTCGAGAACACGTGGTTCTCGCCCGGCAGACCCTCGCGGACCTGGGTGAGGTAGTACACACCGATGATCATGTCCTGCGAGGGGATGTTAACCGGCTTGCCGGATGCCGGCGAGCGCAGGTTGTTCGCAGAGAGCATGAGCACGCGGGCCTCGGCCTGAGCCTGGCTGGACAGCGGCACGTGGACAGACATCTGGTCGCCGTCGAAGTCGGCGTTGAAGGGCGAGCAGACCAGCGGGTGCAGGTGGATAGCCTTGCCCTCGACCAGCACCGGCTCAAAGGCCTGGATGGACAGGCGGTGCAGGGTCGGTGCACGGTTGAGCAGCACGACGCGGCCGTCGATGACCTCTTCGAGGATATCCCACACAAAGGTGGCACCGCGGTCGATAGCGCGCTTGGCGCCCTTGATGTTCTCGACCTTGCCAAGCTCAACCAGGCGCTTCATGACGAAGGGCTTGAAGAGCTCCAGCGCCATGGTCTTGGGCAGACCGCACTGGTGCAGTAGCAGCTTGGGGTCGGTAACGATGACCGAACGGCCGGAGTAGTCGACACGCTTGCCCAGCAGGTTCTGGCGGAAGCGACCCTGCTTGCCCTTGAGGGCCTCGGCGAGCGACTTGAGCGGGCGACCGCCACGGCCAGAGACCGGGCGACCACGACGGCCGTTGTCGAACAGGGCGTCCACGGACTCCTGGAGCATGCGCTTCTCGTTATTCACGATGATCGCAGGGGCGTCCAGGTCAAGCAGGCGCTTGAGTCGGTTGTTACGGTTGATCACGCGACGGTACAGGTCGTTGAGGTCGGACGCGGCGAAGCGGCCACCGTCGAGCTGGACCATCGGGCGCAGATCGGGCGGAATGACCGGAATGACGTCCAGAATCATATTCGCGGGGCTGTTACCGCCCTTCAGGAAGGCGTCAACGACCTCGAGGCGCTTAACGGCCTTCTCGCGCTTCTGCTTCTGGGAGTCCTCGTCGGCGATGATGGCCTTGAGCTTCTCGGCCTCGGAGGGGAGGTCGATGGCAGCGAGCAGGTCGCGGACGGCCTCGGCACCCATGCCACCCTTGAAGTACATGGAGTAGTAGCGGGTCATCTCGCGGAACAGCGGCTCATCGGAAATGAGGTCGCGCTCGCTGAGCTTCATGAAGGCGTTGAAGGCGTCCGTGCGGAGCTGCTTCTCGTCCTTGCACTCTTCCTCGATGTCGACGATGCCAGAGGCGATCTCCTCGGGGGTCAGCGGCTCCTCGTCGGAGAACTCGTCGAAGTTCTCGGGGTTGCCCTGCTCCTTGAGGGACTCGATCTGGCGGGCGCACTCGGCATCGATCTCTTCCAGATCGGCGGCGAGCTCCTCGCGCAGGTCGTCAGCGTCGGCCTCGCGAGCCTCGTAGTCGACCTCGGTGATGATGTAGCTGGCAAAGTACAGAACCTTCTCGAGGTCCTTGGACTTGATGTCGAGCATACGGCTCATCGGGAAGCTCGTGGGGCTCTTGAAGTACCAGATGTGGGACACAGGAGCGGCGAGCTCGATGTGGCCCATGCGGTCGCGACGCACCTTGGCCGAGGTGACCTCGACGCCGCAGCGCTCGCAGACGATGCCCTTAAAGCGGATGCCCTTGTACTTGCCGCAGGAGCACTCCCAGTCCTTGGCGGGACCGAAGATCTTCTCGCAGAACAGGCCGTCCTTCTCGGGCTTGAGGGTACGGTAATTGATGGTCTCCGGCTTCTTGACCTCACCGTGCGACCAGGAACGGATCTGGTCGGCGGAGGCAAGGGAGATCTTTACCGAGTCAAAATCAGTAGCTTCGAAATCTGCCACAGTCAACTACTCCTTATCAGTGGTCGTGGCGGCGACAGCCTCGGGTGCCTCGGCGGTCTCGGCATCCTGGGCTTCGACGTCGGCATCAACGCCGGCGAGCGCGGCCAGGTCATCGAGGGCAGAGGTCTCCTCGGCGGTCACAGGGGCGGAGGCGTCCTCGTCGGCATCGTGCATGGGCTCGATGTCCAGTGCGAGGGAGCGAATCTCCTTGACGAGAACCTTGAAGGACTCGGGGATACCCGGGACCGGAACGTTCTCGCCCTTGACGATGGACTCGTAGGTCTTGACGCGGCCCACGGTATCGTCGGACTTGACGGTCAGGATCTCCTGCAGGACGTTGGAAGCACCGTATGCGTACAGTGCCCAAACTTCCATCTCGCCGAAGCGCTGGCCGCCGAACTGAGCCTTGCCGCCCAGCGGCTGCTGGGTAACCAAGCTGTAAGGGCCGGTCGAACGGGCGTGGATCTTGTCGTCGACCATGTGGCCGAGCTTGAGGATGTAGGACGTACCCACGGTAATGGGCTCGCGGAACTCCTCGCCGGTGCGGCCGTCGAACAGACGGGTCTTGCCGCGCTCGTCAAGCTGGGTGACAAACTCGGGGCGCATGTGATCGCCAAAGGCAGCGGTGGCCTTGTTGAGCATATTCTTGTTGGCACGACGAATGACCTCGGCGATCTCGTCCTCCTTGGCGCCGTCGAAGACGGGCGTCGCGGTGAAGAACGGGCCGGGGACGTACTTGTCGGAGTCGGCCTGCTCGGTATCCCAACCGCAGGCGGCAGCCCAGCCAAGGTGGCACTCGAGCAGCTGGCCGACGTTCATACGCGAAGGAACGCCCAGCGGGTTGAGGATAACGTCGATCGGGGTACCGTCAGCCATATAGGGCATGTCCTCGACCGGCAGAACGTTACAGATAACACCCTTGTTGCCGTGGCGGCCGGCGATCTTATCGCCCTGCTGGATCTTACGACGCTGGGCGACGTAGACGCGCACCTGCTCGTTGACGCCGGGGGCCAGGTCGTCGCCGTTCTCGCGGCTAAAGCGGACGACGTCGATGACGCGGCCGTAAGCGCCGTGAGGCATCTTAAGGGAGGTATCGCGAACGTCGTGAGCCTTGGCACCGAAGATGGCACGCAGCAGGCGCTCCTCGGCGGTCAGAGCGCTCTCGCCCTTAGGCGTGACCTTGCCGACCAGGATGTCGCCAGGGCCGACCTCGGCGCCGATGCGGATGATGCCGTCCTCGTCGAGGTTGGCAAGCATGTCCTCGGAGAGGTTCGGGATCTCGCGGGTGATCTCCTCGGGGCCGAGCTTGGTGTCGCGGGCGTCGATCTCGTGACGGGTGATGTTGATGGTCGTCAGCAGGTCCTCGGCCACCAGGCGCTCGGACACGACGATACCGTCCTCGTAGTTAAAGCCTTCCCACGGCATGTATGCCACGGTGAGGTTCTGGCCCAGTGCGAGCTCGCCGTGATCGGTCGAGGGACCGTCGGCCAGAGGCTCGCCCTGCTCAACGGTGTCACCGACGCGCACGAGCGGACGGTGGTTGATGCAGGTGGACTGGTTGGAGCGCTGGTACTTGGCCAGGTGGTACTCGTCCATGCCGCCGGCATGCTTGACGATGATCTTGGCGGCGTCGGCAAAGATGACCTCGCCGGCGTTCTTGGCCAGGGTGACCTCGCCGGAGTCCAGAGCGGCGCGACGCTCCATGCCGGTACCGACATAGGGAGCGGCGGGGTGAACCAGCGGCACGGCCTGACGCTGCATGTTGGCGCCCATCAGCGTACGCTTGGCGTCGTCGTGCTCAAGGAACGGGATCAGCGTGGCTGCGACGGAGAGCATCTGACGCGGCGAGACGTCCATGTAGTCGACGTCCTCGACGGGCACGTCAGCGGGAGCGCCGAAGGAGCCGTCGAAGTCGCGGGTACGGGCGATCACGGTGTGCGGGCGGACAATCTTGCCCTCGGCATCAGTCGTGATGAACTCGTTGGTCTTGGGATCGAGCGGCGTGTTGGCCGGCGCGATGACGTGCTTCTCTTCCTCGTCAGCGGTCATCCAGTCGATCTGATCGGTGGCAACGCCGTTCTCGACGCGACGGAACGGGGCCTCGATGAAGCCATACTCGTTGACGCGGGCGTAGAGGGCGAGCGAGCCGATCAGGCCGATGTTGGGGCCTTCGGGGGTCTCGATCGGGCACAT
>CAJMPE010000078.1 GCA_905215275.1 uncultured bacterium
GGAAAAACCTGCCAAAATAAACCTGTCCCTTTTTGGTCGGTTTTACTGGAGGGTTGCGTCGATTGCCTTGATCAGGGCGCTGCGCATGCCGGCGTCCTCGAGCGCAACGACGCCCTTGATGGTGGCACCACCGGGCGAGCACACGGCATCCTTCATCGCTGCGGGATGCTGACCGGTTGCAAGCTGCAGCTTTGCCGTACCCAGCACCATCTGGCTCACAATGCGATAGGCATCGGCGCGCGGGATACCGTGCTTGACGGCCGCGTCGCCCAGGGCCTCGATCGCCATGGCAACAAATGCCGGTGCGCAACCGCCCACGGTACCGCCCACAAACAGCAGACTCGAATCGAGCTCGACCACCGTGCCAAGCTTTCCGAGCAGACCGAGCACCGTGGCACGCTGCTCGTCATTGAGCGTAGAGGACTTCTCGCAAGCGATAACACCCTCGCCCACCGAAACCGGCGTGTTGGGCACTGTCGAGATATGCGCGACACCCGGCAGGACCTTTTCCCACTTGGCGCTATCCCAAGTCCAGGCAACCGAAAGGACAACCTTGTCGGCAAGAGTGTCCTTAAGCGGAGCGAAGACCTTCTCGATCATGTACGGCTTGACCGCAGCAACCACGATATCGGATGCGGCGACAACCTCCGCCGCGTCGCGACAGGCAACCATCCCACGCGCCTCACAACGCTCAACCAAGGCGTCGTAGTGGCCCGCGCAGGCGCATATATCGCTCGCAGCCACACCGGCGGCGATCCAGCCATCGGCCATAGCGCTCGCCATATTGCCAAAACCGACAAATCCAATCTTCATATCTCATAGTCCTCTCAGACACGTTCTTCAAAACGAAAGCTATTGTCCCACGGCATTGTTTCGTATTGCCGACCTATTTGTGATACGGCTCGCCACGGCTGATCTTGCAGGCGCGGTAGATTTGCTCCAGCAGCACCACGCGCGCCAAGTTATGCGGCAAGGTAATGCGTCCAAAGCTGAGCATCTCGTCGGCTCGTGCGCGCACATCATCGCTCACGCCGTCCGATCCGCCAATCACAAAGGCGATGTCGCTGTTACCACGCAGCATAAGATCATCGAGCCGCGCCGAAAGCTCCTCGCTCGAGCGCTCTTTGCCCTCAATGGCCAGCAAGATCACATGTGCCCGCGGTGGCAGGGCTGCAAGTATCGCCGCCCCCTCCTTGTCGCGCGCGGCATCCACGCCGCCCGCCTTAGCCGGGTCGATATCGGCCACCTCGCGGATATCCACTTTGGCATAGGCGCCCAGGCGCTTGGTGTACTCGGCGCAAGCATCCTTCCAAAAGCGCTCCTTGAGCTTACCGACGCAAACGACGGTGTATTTCACGCGCGTCTACTCCTTCGAATCGTTTTGCACTTTGCCGGCGGCCAGCATCTGCTCGAACATCGAGGCCGACTGCGAGAAATCGCTCGGCAGCACGACCGTCGAGGTTTTTCCCGTACGAGCGAACTCCGTCATCATCTCGGACCACTGCGTAAACATGAACAGCTGGTTGGCCTCGTCGTTGCCGACACCCGTCTCCTGGATGATCTCGAGCGAATCCTTGATGCCCAGCGCGATGGCTTTGCGCTGGTTGGCGATGCCCTCGCCCGCCTTTTCCATCGCCTCGGCCTCGGCGGTCGCCTCGGTGACGCGCTTGATGCGGTCGGCCTCGGCGAGCTCCTGCGCAGCAGCGCGCTTTCGCTGGGCGGCGTTGATGTCGTTCATGGAGTTCTCGACCTCGGTCGGCAGCGCGATCTTGGTGATGAGTGTCGACACGAGGGTGAAGCCGTAGGCAGCCATCTGCTCGGACACGGTGGCGTTGACGTCCTTGGCGATGTCATCCTTCTTGGCAAAGACCTCATCGAGCGTGTAGACGGGGATGGAAGAGCGTAAGGCATCGGTGATGAAATCGCGCATCTGGTCGACGGGCTCCTGCAGCATGTAGTAGCTCTTGTAGATACCCGAATCTGCCGGACCGGCGCCCATGTCATAGCTCACGTGGTACTGAGCAGAAACCTCAAGGCCGATGGTCACGTTGTCCTGGGTCTTAACGTCGATGCCGAAGCCGTTTTTCATGGTGCGCAGACTCACCGTGGCGGCCTTGCGGTCGATCACGGGCACCTTCATGTGGAAGCCCGCGTTGACGATGCGGTTAAACTTGCCCAGACGCTCGATGATCACGGCATGCTGCTGTTCAACGACATAGCAGGCGTTAGGAAGCAGTAGCAGCAAAATGATGATGGGAAGCAGAAGGCTCGTAAGGGCGGCAATGATACCGGACAACAGCATGGTTTCTCCTCTGATTGGTACGCGTTGGGACTAGGATACCCGCACGAAGCAGCTGTGTGACACCAACAAGAGGACCCGTGGTCAAAAAAGGCCAAATATGAGTACTGTTACCAGTTTAGTAACAGCGTATTTGGGTCAAAATCGCCTTTTTGAACCCGAGGTCTATCGAATTTACTTTGTTTTGTCTCAAGATTGGGTCAAATTAGCGTACATCTGTTGCGCAAAATGAGCAAAAATGGCTTCGTGAAATGTCTCTATTTTCGTGCCAGTACTCATATTTGCCACTTTTTGACCACGGGGGCATCTACCGCGCGAAATCGATAGGTCAAATCTGCCAAAAACGGCCCGTAACAAAAAAGCTCCCATTGCTGGGAGCTCTTTCATTTAATGGTGCGGGCGAAAGGACTTGAACCTTCATGGGGTTGCCCCCATACGGACCTGAACCGTACGCGTCTGCCAATTCCGCCACGCCCGCGTGCAGGAATTAGAATAACGGAGCGCCACCGCGAACGCAAGAACTATTTTTGAAAAAGTTGGCAGGCATTTTCCCAGGCGGCTCGAGCGATTGCCTCAGCGTCCTCGCCGGTACGATCGACGCGGTCGTTGACCAGCGCGTTTGCCGTGATGGAAATCATTGCAGGCTCGCACTCAAGACCGCGAATGGGCTCCGGCGCCATATAGGGACAATCCGTCTCGAACAAAATACGGTCGAGCGGAGTTGCCGCGAATGCCTCGCGCACGTCGTCGTTGCGCTTAAAGGTAGCCGCGCCGCCATAGGCGATGTAACAACCCAAATCCACAAAGCGCTCCATCGTGGCTCGGTCCTCGCCAAAGCAGTGCAGTACGCAACCGGCCTGGGGCACACCCACCTCGCGCAGCACGTTGTACGCATCCACATGCGAGGTGCGCTCCTCGTCCGCGTCCTCATGACGCAGGTGCAGCTCTACCGGCACATCGCGGCGTACGGCAAGCTCCAGCTGCCGCGCCATGCAGTCGATCTGCACGTCGTGGGGCGCCGGCGCAATATCGTCGTCGTAATCCATGTGGTAGTCCAGACCGATCTCGCCGATGCCAACACACAACGGATCGTCGAGCGCAGTCACAATCTGGGCATGGATATCATCGGTGTAGTCCGGTGCGCCATAGGGGTGCACGCCGGCGAAATACTTAATCTGCGGAATATCTCGCATCGGCAAAATCTCGCGCACCAGCCAGTCACTATAGTCCGTCACGCTACGCTTGTCGGCGATGGGGTCGAACATCGTCACCAGCAGGTCGACGCCCGCGGCTTTAGCGCGCACGAGCGTCTCGGGCACTTCTTTGCCCCAGAACGAAAGCAGATGCGCATGCGTGTCGGCAAGCGGTGCCAAGGGCACGGGACAAGTAACCGTCTTCTTTTTCTTGGTAAACGTCACGCGTTCGACATTAGGCGTCATAGATTAGCTCCTGAGCCAGGCGGACAAAGGCGGCGACGTCGAGCGTCTCGGCGCGCGTGGTAGGTGCGATACCACAGGCCTCAAAGGCAGCGTCGAGCGCGTCCTTGGCAAAGCCGTTGGCGCTCATGGAGTTGCGGATCGTCTTACGGCGCTGAGCAAACGCAGCGTCGATCACACGGGCCACAAACTCGCGGTCGATGCCCTCGGGTACCACGCCGTCAACGCGATCGATGCGCACTACGGCAGAATCCACATGCGGTGCCGGCATAAAGCAGCGCGGCGGCACCGCAAAGCGCCCCGTCACCTGCGCATACAGGCCGAGCTTTGCCGTGTAGCCGCCATAGGTCTTGTTGCCCGGCGTTGCGGCAATACGATCTGCAACTTCCTTTTGCACCATGACGACGGCGCGCTTAAGCGCGGGCATCGTCTGGAAGAACTGAAGGATGATCGTCGCCGCCACGTTATAGGGCAGATTCGCGACAAACACCGTCGGATTACCGCCCGCAACCTGCTCAATCTGCTCCGTGCCCACCTTGAGCGCATCGCCCATGATAAAGCGGAAGTTGGCATAGTCAGCGGCGTGAGCATCGAGCACCGGCTCGAGCTCGGGATCGGCCTCAATCGACGTAACGCACGCCGCCTCCTGCAGCAGGGCCAACGTCAGCGTGCCGCAACCCGGGCCGACCTCGAGCACACGCTCATCGCCCGCAAGTTCAGCGAGCTCACAGATACGTTCGATCACATGGTTGTCGATCAGGAAGTTTTGGCCCAGGCGATGCTTGGTCGCAAGGCCAAACTCCTCTAGCAGCTCCCTAGTTGCCGTGGGGTTTGCCAAAGGCGAAGTTGTCATAGTTGCCTCCTTAGCATGGTGGCGGCGTCTTGAAACAAAAGGGCATGGACCGTTGCGGCCATGCCCTTACATCTAAACAGCAAATTGCCGATATGGCGCGCAGCGGCTTAGCCCAGACGCGGGAACAGCGGCTCGCCCTTCTCGACGGGCTGACCACCGGCAAGCAGGCCCCAAGCGCAAATGCCCTTGAGGTCGTCGCTCGCGGCCTCGTCCTCGCAGGACAGGCGACGCAGGGCCTCGGCAGAAGTCTGGGGCATGAGCGGCATCAGCAGGTGAGCGGCAATGCGGATGGCCTCGAGCAGGTTGTAGATCACAAATGCCAGCTCGGCAGCCTTGGCCTCGTCCTTGGCAAGCGCCCAAGGCTCGGAGTCCTCGATGTAGTGGTTGGCAGCGTGGATGAGCTCCATGACCTCGTCCTTGGCTCCACCGTAATCGAGCACGTCCATCTTGGCCATGTAGCGATCGACCAGGCCATCGGCAATTTTTGCCAGCGGGTTGTCGAACGCATCGAACGATGCGGGCTTGGCGGGCGCGCAACCGTCAAAGTACTTGCCGCTCATGTTGAGCGAACGCGAGATAAGGTTGCCCCAGCTGTTGGCCAGGTCGGCGTTGTAGACCTGCTCCATGCGCTCGAAACTGATGGCGCCGTCGGTGCCGGGGACCACATCGGTCATAAAGTAGTAGCGATAGCCCTCAACGCCCAGCATGTCGATAACATCCTGCGGAGCGATGGCGTTGCCGCGACTCTTGGACATCTTCTCGGCCTTGCCGGTCTCGGCATTGCGCACGGTCAGGAAGCCGTGGGCAAAGACGTGCTCGGGCAGGGCCTCGCCGATGGCCATGAGCATGGCGGGCCAAATGACGCAGTGGAAGCGGATGATGTCCTTACCCACGATGTGGAACTGCGCGGGCCAGCGATAGGCCAGCTCGGCACGCGCCTCGTCGGTGTCGACACCGTAGCCGACAGCCGTCATGTAGTTGAGCAGTGCATCGAACCACACGTAGGTAACGTGACCCTCGTCAAACGGGACCTGAATGCCCCAGTCAAAGCTCGTACGGCTCACGGAAAGGTCGTTAAGGCCGCCCTCGACAAAGCTGCGCACCTCGTTCATGCGGAACGCAGGCTCGACAAAGTCGGGGTGCTCATCATAGAGCTTGAGCAGCTTGTCCTGGAAAGCGGAAAGCTTAAAGAAGTAGGACTCCTCCTGCACGCGTTCGAGCGGACGGTGGCAATCGGGGCACAGGTGCTGGCCGACGCTGCCGTACTCCTCGTCGCCCTTCTGGACCTGCGTATCGGTAAAGTAGGTCTCGTCAGGCACGCAGTACCAACCGTCGTAGCTGCCCTTATACAGGTAGCCGGACTCCTTCATGCGCTCCCACAGGTACTGCACGGCATGATGCTGGCGCGGCTCGGTGGTGCGGATGAAGTCGTCGTTGGAAATCTCAAGCTTGCTCCAAAGCTCCTTGAAGTGCGGAGCCTGGCTGTCGGTCCACTCCTGCGGCGTCATGTTGTGCTTGGCTGCAGCCTCGGCGACCTTCTCGCCGTGCTCGTCCATGCCAGTCAGGAACTTGACGTTATAGCCGGCGGAGCGACGATAGCGAGCCTGGACGTCGGCGATGATGGTGGAATAAGCCGTGCCCAGATGCGGATCGGCGTTGACGTAGTAAATGGGCGTCGTGATAAAGAACGAAGGCTTGGTTTGATCCATGGGGTTTGTCCTCCAGAAAAATGTTGCATACAGGGGATGATTCTAACGCAAGGGCTGGATATCCTCCATCTATTGCATATCGAGCACCATGGCATAGACATCGCGCTTGCGGCGCGAGTACTTCTGCGACAGGCGCTTTGCCACCGCGGAGGCGGGCTCCCCCTCCTCGAGCGCGGCACGGATGTCCTCGCGCAGGGCTTCGTCGGGGTCTACCGCTGCGGCTCCAACCGGCACGATGCCGGACTCCTCATCCTCGCTCGGCGGCGCGATGACCAGCGCGATCTCGCCCTTTACCTCGCCACGGGCGCGCAGCTCCTCGGTTAGCTGGGCGGCGGATCCACGCAAGACTTCCTCGTGCAGTTTGGTGAGCTCGCGGCAGACGGCAACATCGCGCTGGGGAAAGACCTCGGCCACGGCCTCGAGCGTCGCGACGATGCGATGTGGAGACTCGTAGAAGATGAGCGCGCCGGGGACGACGGCAAGGCGCTGCAGTCGGCGCACGCGGTCGCCGTGCTTGCGACCCAAAAAGCCTTCGAAGAAGAAATGCTCGCAGGGAATACCGGACGATACGAGCGCCGTGACGCAAGCAGAGGGGCCGGGAATAACCTCGACAGGCACATCCGCCTCGCGCGCCGCCTCAACCAAAGCCTGGCCGGGATCAGACACGCTCGGCATACCGGCATCCGAGGCAAAGGCGAGGGTCTCCCCCGCCAGCAAGCGGTCGACCAGGCCGGCTGCGCGACTTGCGATCACGTTCTCGTCGCAACGAACGAGCGGCTTGGAGATGCCTAGGTGCATCAGCAGCTTTGAGGTCACACGCGTGTCTTCGCAGCAAATGGCATCGGCGGCGGCAAAGGCCTCGCCGACGCGCGGAGACAGGTCGCCCAGGTTACCGATGGGCGTACCGACCACATAAAGTTTGCCCGTGTGGGCGCTGTTTTGCGTCATATCAACCTATTCAATCATGCCGCGCTCGAGCGTGCCGAGTGCCGCGCGGGCGTCCCATGCTGCAATACGCTTCTCGGTCTTCCACGTTTGGAAGAACCAGCCAGCCGCCGGCGCAAACGATGCCAGCTGGTTGGCGATAAACACGCGCTCGTAGGCATTACGACCCTCGGGCGTAACCGACGAGTTGGCAAAAATCGCCGCACCCGACCATTCACCAACCAAAACGGGGAATCCGGCCGAGATTGCCTCCTTGAGCTCGCGCTTGTTGCGCGAAATCGCCGTCGTCAGGCCGCGGGGACTCGTGATGTCGAGCGCATACTCGTCGCGGTAATGGTACAGGTGAAGGTCCATGTAGACGTTCTTGTACTTGGCACCGCGCATAAAGTGCTTCCACTCGCCAGGGTGTCCCGAAGAGGAAAAGACGACAATCTTATCCTCGGGCATATACGAACGAACGAGCTCGTACGCGTCACGATAGAAGTTGCGCAGGTAGTGCGCCGGAATACCGTCCGTCATGGTAAAGAGGCTCTTGCGTACGCTCATCTGCGGCGTATCCAACAGCTCGATGCCCAGCAGGCTCTCGGCCTCACCATAGCGATCGGCCAGGCGCTCGAGCACATCAAGCGCAACGTGACGGCCATTGGTGGACGAATGCCACTCAGCGACGACTTCCGGCGTCGTGGGCGAATCGTTGGAATCGCCCTGACCGCCGGGTACAGTTGCCAGATCGAGCAGTACGCGGATGTTGTACTTGGCGGCCCACTCAATAGCACGGTCGATATAATCGACGACCGAGATGTAGGAAGCGTCGGACTCCTGCGAGCCAAAGGCATACCACGGCACCGGCAGGCGCACGGCGTTGAGACCGATCTGCGCCATACGACGAAAATCGTCCTCGCTCACAAACGTCTCGTAATGGCGACGCATGCGCTCGTTATAGGCAGCGGTGCCCATGGCCTCCTGCAGCTCGGCTGCATTGGATGCTCCGGTCGCTGCATAGAGCGACGGGGTCACCCAGGGCTCGGGAATAAACCAGCCAGAGAGATTAACGCCGAGAATCCTCTCCATCACGGCCCCCTTCGAATCGCGCAGGTCGAACCTGCATCGTATTGCATAGGAAAAGTATCGTTTTGAGTATACCCGCGCGTGCGGACAGGCGACCGAACGGTCTACAAAGTGGCGCAAAAGTGGGAGGAATGTCCGGGCAGACGGGCCCGAGATGCGCACGTGCGCCGGAAGTAGGCGGCCGGAAAGCGTGCCCCGTTTTTTCGCAAAAGACTGGGATGCAGTTTCCGCAGGAGCCCTCGGCAAAAGAAAAGGACCCCTTTGCAGAGGTCCTAGTCAATTCAAGGTGGCGGGGAAGGGAA
>CAJMPE010000079.1 GCA_905215275.1 uncultured bacterium
ACGAGGCTTCGGCTCTTGCCTATGTGCGCGAGCAGGGCGCCCCACTGGTCGTGAAGGCTGACGGCCTGGCTGCAGGCAAGGGCGTTATCGTGGCGACTGAGCTCGAGCAGGCCGAGGAGGCCGTGCGTGAGTGCTTTGGCGGCACCTTTGGCGATGCCGGCAACACCGTTGTCATTGAGGAAATGCTGGTTGGCCCCGAGTGCTCGCTGCTGGCCTTTACCGACGGCAAGACCGTGCGTCCTATGGCCACCTCGCAGGATCACAAGCGTGCACTCGAGGGCGACCTTGGCCCCAACACCGGCGGCATGGGCGTCTACAGCCCGGTGCCCATCGTGACCGACGAGGAGCACGCCACCATGGTGAAGGTCATGGAGCAGACCGTGGCCGAGCTCGCCGCCGAGGGCATCGACTACCGCGGCTGCCTGTACGGCGGCTTTATGCTTACCCCCGCCGGCCCCAAGGTGCTGGAGTTCAACGCCCGCTTTGGTGACCCTGAGACGCAGGTCGTGCTGCCGCGCCTCAAGAACGACCTGGTCGAGGTCATGCTGGCTTGTGCCAACTGTGAGCTCGATCAGATTGAACTCGACTGGCGTGACGAGTGGGCTGTGGCTGTTGTCCTGACGAGTGCGGGCTACCCCGGCAGCTACGAGAAGGGCAAAGTCATCACCGGCATCGCCGACGCCGAGGCCATGGAGAACGTGACCGTGTACCATGCCGGCACCGCCGTGGTGGACGGTCAGCTCGTGACCAACGGTGGCCGAGTGCTTGCCGTGACCGCGCTGGGCGACACGTTCGAGAACGCTCGCAACCTTGCCTACGAGGCCTGTGAAAAGATTGATTTTGAGGGCAAGACCTTGCGTCATGACATCGGTCTGCGCGCGCTGCGTGGCCGCGACGCCTGGGATGCCTAAAGTCCGAGAGGGATGAGACGGATGGACGAGAAGAACGAAGAGCTCGTGGATGCGCAGATCGTCGAAGAGGACAGCCGCATGTATGGGCACGCCGAGGGCGAGCCTGGTGGCGAGGTCGCTGACGAGCCGGCGCTGGTGCTGGGCGACGACGACCCGCACGATGCCGAGCTGTACGAGAAGATTCTTTCGGAGGAGTGCGCCTGGAAGGGCAAGATCCTCGACGTCCACCGTCTTGAGGTTGAGCTGCCCAACGGTCACCGCAGCGCCCGCGATATCGTTCGCCATCCGGGTGCGGCGGCCGTTGTGGCGCTGACCGAGAGCGACAAGATCGTACTGGTGCGTCAGTACCGCACCGCCATCGACCGCGTGACGGTCGAGATTCCCGCCGGCAAGCTCGATCCAGGCGAGGACCCGCTCGATTGCGCCAAGCGCGAGCTGCACGAGGAGACGGGCTTTAGGGCTGGTCGCATTCGCTTTTTGACGTCGATTGTCACGTCCTGCGGCTTCTGTGACGAGATCATTCACATCTATCTGGCCACCAAACTCGAGTTCGATGCACCCAACCCCGATGATGACGAGTTTGTCAACGTGGATCTGGTGCCGCTGCACGAGCTGATCGACGCCGTGCTCGACGGCAAGATCGAAGATGCCAAGACCGTCGTGGGCGCCTTGGCCTGCGATAGCATCGCGCACCGCTTGGGCGGAGCCGATCTCTAGGTTACGCGGTTTTACCAAACCGCGTAACAGGTCGACGCTGCAAACGCCCCTAAGCGGCAATCTGCCTTTCAATCGTCGCTCGCGTACCGAAGTACGCGTCGCTCCTCTTTCAAGGCACCTTGCTCGCTTAGGGACGTTTTCGCTGACGTTGTCAGAACATCGGCGTTATGCTTGTTGGAATGCTTTATTTTCAGCCCGACCGGTTCAAACGGATTTCTCACGCTATTTATTTCTCTCCGAGGACTGCATGTTTAAGAGGTTTCTTTCGTATTACAAGCCCCAGATGGGGCTTTTTGTTGCCGATACTGTTTGTGCTCTGGTGCTTGCCGCCATTGACCTGGCGTTTCCCATTATCCTGCGCAATCTGACCGGTGGGCTCTTTACCCAGGGTCAGGCTGCTATTATGCAGGCGCTCGGTATGATCGCGGTTGGCCTGGTACTGATGTATGCCATCCGTTGCGCCTGTCGCTACTTTGTGAGTTACTGGGGCCACGTGATGGGCGCGCGCATGGAGTCCAAGATGCGCGAGGACCTGTTCGATCAGTACGAGCGCTTTAGCTTTGCGTACTTCGATCGCAACAGTTCGGGTGACATGATGAGCCGCGTGGTCAACGACCTGTTCGATATCTGCGAGGCGGCACACCATGTGCCCGAGTGGATTATCATCTGCGGCATCGAGATCGTCGGCTCGTTTGTGATCCTCTTTGCTATCGCCCCGGTGCTGGCGCTTGCCATGGCCGTGGTGACTGCGGTGTTTGCGGTCATCATGTTTTGGCAGAACATGCGCATGCGCGAGGTCTTTAGCGACAACCGCAAAAAGATCAGCGGTATTAATGCTCAGCTACAAGATTCGCTGGCAGGTATGCGCGTGGTCAAGAGTTTTGCGAACGAGGAGGCTGAGCGCTCCAAGTTCCGCGCCTCCAACGACCGCTATCTTTCGTCCAAGGAGAATATGTATCACGCCATGGGCGTCTACACTGCGACGTATGGCCTGCTCTCGGGTGTGCTGTACGTGATCGTGGTGCTGCTGGGTGGTTGGCTGGTCGCCCAGGGACAGCTGCAGGCGGTCGATATGGCGACCTTTGCGCTCTACATTTCGCTGTTTTGCACCCCGCTCGAGACGCTTGTGAACTCGGCTGAGACGTACCAGAAAGCCATCGCCGGCTTTAAGCGTATGGACGAGGTACTTTCGACCGCCCCGGATATCCAGGACAAGCCGGATGCCGCGGACCTGCAGGTGACGGCTGGCGCGGTTGAATATCGCGATGTGTGCTTTAGCTACGAGGATGTTGAGTTGGGCGAGGGCGGTGCCGACGGACGCCCTGTTATCGATCATATGGATCTGTCCATCAAGCCCGGACAGACCATTGCCCTGGTTGGCCCCTCGGGCGGTGGCAAGTCCACAACGTGTTCGCTGCTGCCGCGCTTTTATGACGTGGCTGCTGGATCCGTCAGCATCGACGGCCAGGACGTGCGCGACGTGACGCAACAGAGTCTGCGCCGCGCCATTGGCCTGGTGCAGCAGGATGTCTATCTGTTTGACGGTACGATTGGCGAGAACATCGCTTACGGCAAGCCAGGCGCCACGGCAGAAGAGGTCGCCGAGGCCGCCCGCCGCGCCAATATCGATGCCTTCATTGAGTCGCTGCCGCAGGGCTACGACACGGTCGTGGGCGAGCGCGGCAGCCGTCTTTCGGGCGGCCAGAAGCAGCGCGTAGCCATTGCGCGCGTGTTTCTCAAGAACCCCAAGATTCTGATCCTGGACGAGGCGACGAGCGCCTTGGATAACGAGAGCGAGGAGGCGGTGCAGGAGTCGCTCGAGCGCCTGGCGCGCGGTCGCACCACGATCATCATCGCCCACCGTCTTTCGACCATTAAACATGCCGACGAGATTGCGACCGTCGAGCATGGTCGCGTTGTGGAACGTGGTACGCATGAGCAGCTTCTCGCCCGTGGCGGCACCTATGCCCGTTACTATCGAATGCAGTTCGAAGGTGCGCGTGCGCACGAGCTCGACTGATTGATATGACAGGAAGTATATGGCTGAGAAGAACCCTTTGACTCCGGAAGAAGTGACGGAGTTATTCTCCGAGATCGACGCATCCGGCGTTTTGGATCCGACGCTTGCCAAAAAGCGCACCGAGCGCATGCGCGAAAAAGAGGCTGCTGCCAAGCGCGGTGACAAGGCGGCGCTGGCGCAGCTTCGCAGCGAAGATCGCGCAAGCCAGACAAAGCAGATTGACCCGCTGTCCGAGGACGACCCTTCGGGCTCGCAGGTGAGCCATACCATTACGAAGACCGCCATGGCTGTGGTCATCGGCATCCTTGTGCTGATCGTGGGCATGCAGATCGGCTACGGCGTGATGCGCCGCCTGAACACTGCCAACCTGTCCGAGAGTGTTTCGGTGGATACCGTTTCCACGGCACTGAAGGGCGGCCTTGAGTGGGGTAACGGCTTTACGCAGTTCCCGCTCGACTTTAGCGTCGACGAGGCGGACGAGCGCACAGGTACGGTCGAGGTAACGGTGTTGGACACATCGTCTGCCAACGAGCTCGAGCTGCTGTCCAACGGGCAGATTCAGGCTGCGGCACTTGCGACCAACGCGTTGCTCAACGATAAGATCGACCGCGTGGTGTACAACGTGCATGCCTATATCGATGAGGACAGCAATATCCAGCATGATTCCTTCTTTGGTATGTTCCCCGCGAGGGGTCATCAGAGCGCCATTCTGACGTTCGTGTGGACCAAGAGCTCGTCAAATGCCACGAGCATCGACTGGAAGATGCGTATCGTGAGCATGGACGACACGATTGCCGAGCGCATTCAAAAGCAGGTGAACTCGGTGTCGTCGCTGATTGAGGACCCGTCGGTGAGCCAGACCAAGATTGACGAGGAAAAGGCCGAACGTGACCTGGAGCATCGTCTGCATGGCCGTGAGATTTTCCGCGGCGGCAAGCCCGATCGCACGCCGTCCGATCTGCTGGAGCAGGATAAATAAGACGCCATCATCCCGCGTGAGTTACAAGCCCACGCGGGATGATTTTTAATCCCCGTCCTAGAAAAATCATTATGCATAGAAAGTCATAATTATCATTTCGTAAACATTTCGATGAAATTAACGCCATGGCGCATACTTGCGGTTAAAATACCGCAAGGCCTAACTACCAACCTTTAAGCCGGTCCGGAGAGACCGGGAAGGAGAATTATGGCGAACAACCATACTGCGGGCACTGCTGCCCGCACCTTCGCGCCCAGCGAGCTTTGCCAGCGCATGCTGGCCAAAACCAGCAAGGGCACCTGCGGTCCCTGCATCCTGTACCTTGAGGATGGGACCATTTTTTATGGCCGTGCATGCGGTGCCGAGGGTACCGCGACCGGCGAGGTCTGCTTCAACACCTCGCTTGAGGGCTACTTTGAGGTCATGACCGACCCGAGCTATGCCGGCCAAATCGTAACCATGACCTATCCGCAGATCGGCAACTACGGTATCGACGAGACCGACGTCCAATCGGCCTTCCCCGGTGATACCGCTCGCCCTGCGAGCGCTCCTGCCATGCGCGGCATGATCGTCCGCGACATGTGCGCCACGCCTTCCAACTGGCGCTCGGCCGTCAGCGTGCCGGAGTACCTGCGTGCCCACGGCATCGTCGCCATCGAGGGCGTCGACACCCGGGCCCTGGTGCGCCACCTGCGCGACAACGGCTCCAAGATGGGCATTATCTCGACCGAGATCTTTGACGTCGACGAGCTTGCCGAGCGTCTGGCTGCAGCGCCGACGCTGGTGGGCGAGAACCTGGTCAAGACCGTGAGCTGCCCTGAGCCCCACGCTTTTGCCGCGTGCGACCTGCCCGCTACGCATGACTTTGCGCTTGCCACTGCCGCTCCTGCCCGCCACAAAGTGGTCGCCTACGACTGCGGTGTGAAGCGCGGCATTCTGGAGGGGCTGGTCCGCGCCGGCTGCGACCTTACCGTCGTGCCGTGGGACACGCCCGCGAGTGAGGTGCTCGACATGAATCCCGATGGCGTCTTTTTGTCCAACGGCCCCGGCGACCCCGATGCCGTGGTGGAGACCTACGAGCAGGTGCAGCAGCTGATCGGCAAGGTGCCGGTCTTTGGTATTTGTCTTGGTCACCAGATGATCAGCCTGGCCTGCGGCGCCCAGATGGAAAAGCTTAAGTTCGGTCACCGCGGTGGCAACCAGCCGGTCATGAACCTGGTAAGCCGTCGCGTGGAGATCACCGCGCAAAACCATGGCTTTGGCCTGCTGTTCCCCAGCTTGGGCAAGCTTGTCTCCGAGCTTTCCGGCGGCGAGACCGAGCATGCGGCCGATGGAGATCTGCGCGTCTGGGTGCGCCGCGGAATCGCGCCGGTCGTGATGAACGAGCGCTTTGGCCGCATTCGCCTAACACATGTGAACCTCAACGACGGCACCGCCGAGGGCATCCAGCTGCTCGACGCCCCGTGCTTCTCGGTCCAGTACCACCCCGAGGCCTCGCCTGGCCCCACTGATGCCCACTATCTCTTTACCGCCTTTACGCGACTCATGGACGGCGAGGAGAACTACCTGGACATCGACACCGCGAAGGACCGCCTCGCCGGCTGGAATTTCGCCGAGATCGCCGCGATCGAGACCGAGGAGAACTAACATGCCTAAACGTACTGACATCAAGCGCATCCTCGTCATTGGTTCGGGCCCCATCGTTATTGGCCAGGCCTGTGAGTTCGACTACTCCGGCGCCCAGGCCTGCAAGGTGCTCAAGGAGGATGGCTTTGAGGTCATCCTGGTCAACTCCAACCCGGCGACCATCATGACCGACCCGGGTCTTGCCGACCGCACCTATGTCGAGCCCATCACCGCCGAGTTTATCGAGCGCGTAATCAAGAAAGAGCGCCCGGACGCGCTGCTTCCCACGCTGGGCGGCCAGACCGGTCTGAACGCCGCCGTCGAACTGGCGAAAGACGGCACGCTGGACAAGTACGGCGTCGAGATGATCGGCTGCGACCTGGCCGCTATCGAGCGCGGCGAGGACCGCAAGCTCTTTAACGAGGCCATGGCCGAGATTGGCCTGGAGGTCGCGCGCTCGGGCTATGCCTACAGCGTGGCCGACGCCGAGGCCATCGCCGAGCGCGTGGGCTATCCCTGCGTACTGCGTCCGAGCTTTACCCTCGGCGGCGCCGGCGGCGGCATCGCTCACACCCACGAGGAGCTCGTCTCCATCGTGAGCCAGGGCCTGGAGCTCTCGCCCGCCCACGAGGTGCTGGTCGAGGAGTCCATCGAGGGCTGGAAAGAGTATGAGATGGAGGTCATGCGCGACCACGCCGGTAACGGCATCATCGTGTGCTCCATCGAGAATCTCGACCCCATGGGCGTGCATACCGGCGACTCCATCACCGTGGCGCCGGCGCAGACGCTCTCCGACCTTGAGTATCAGCGCATGCGCGTGGCCTCGCTCGCCATTCTGGAGAAGATCGGCGTCGAGACCGGTGGCTCCAACGTGCAGTTTGCCGTGAACCCCAACACCGGTCGCTTGATCGTCATCGAGATGAACCCGCGCGTGAGCCGTTCGTCCGCGCTGGCCTCCAAGGCCACGGGTTTCCCCATCGCCAAGGCCGCCGCGCGCCTTGCCGTGGGCTACACACTCGACGAGATCGTCAACGACATTACCAAGGCAACGCCTGCCTGCTTTGAACCCACGATTGACTACTGCGTGGTCAAGGTGCCGCGCTTTGCCTTCGAGAAGTTCAAGGGTACCGACCCCACGCTCACCACGCGTATGAAGGCCGTGGGCGAGATTATGGCGATCGGACGCACCTTTGAGGAGGCCTTCGGCAAGGCCATGCGTTCGCTGGAGGACGGGCATCAGGGCATTTGTGCCGGTGGCAAGGAAGGTGCCGACAAGCTGAGCGACGATGAGCTCGCTCGGGCCGTGGCAACCCCGACCGAACACCGCATCTTCTTTGTGGTCGAGGCCCTGCGCCGCGGCTGGGATGTCGCGCGTATTCATGCCATCTGCGGTATCGATCCGTGGTACCTCAACCGCATCAACGACATGGTGCAGGTTCAGGAGAGCATCCGCGGCCTGCGTGTGGAGGACATTGACGCCGACGCGATGCGCCTGCTCAAGCAGTATGGCACGAGTGACGCCGAGATTGCCGCGCTGACCGGCTCGGATGAGCGCTTTGTGCGCGCCTACCGCAAGGGTCTGGGCGTGGTTCCCAGCATGAAGACGGTCGATACCTGCGCTGCGGAGTTTTCGAGCGCCACGGAATACCACTACAAGACGTACGAGAACATCTACCGCACGAGCCCGGATGCCAAGAAGTGCGTTGCCCCCGACGAGACCACGCCGGCGGACAAGCCCAAGGCGATGATCCTGGGCGCCGGCCCCAACCGCATTGGTCAGGGTATCGAGTTCGATTACTGCTGCGTGCACGCGAGCTACGCGCTGGCGGCCCGCGGCTTCGAGACCATCATGGTCAACTGCAACCCCGAAACCGTCTCCACCGACTACGACACCAGCGACAAGCTTTACTTCGAGCCGCTGACCACCGAGGATGTGCTGGCGATCTACGCCAAGGAGAAACCCGAAGGGGTGATCGTCCAGTTCGGCGGCCAGACGCCGCTCAACATCGCCCAGGAGCTCAAGGACGCCGGCGTGAAGATCATCGGCACCGACCCCGGCATCACCGCCGAGCTCAACGGCGGCACCCATATGAGCATGGAGGACGTTGGGGTCCTGCGCAGCATCCCCGGCTCCATCATCTTTGAGCCGGCGGACCCCGTCCAGCTCCGGCAGGGCCTCCGGGCCATGAACGACTACCCCGGCTGCGTCTACATGCGCACCTACCGCAAGGAGTGGAGCCCCCTCTACGACCCCGAGAATTATCACCTGGACCTGTTCCGGGCCGACGTGCTCCGGCAGGGCCGGGACGTGA
>CAJMPE010000080.1 GCA_905215275.1 uncultured bacterium
TCTTTGGAACTGTCTAAATTCATCAGTTTAACGCCGGAAGTAACTCGTCCAAGCTGTGAAATATCATCCACGCCAATTCGGATAATAATTCCTTCCGTTGTAATTAACATAATTTCCGTTCCCGGTTCAACTGCTTTACAGCCAATTACATTTCCGGTTTTTTCTGTAATTTTATAACATTTTACACCTTTACCGCCTCTAAATTGCGGAGCAAATTCATCGATACTTGTACGTTTACCCATACCAAACTCAGAAACCATTAAAAGGTTTGGTCCCTGTATATCCATCTGCATAGCAACTACTTCGTCGCCCTCATCAATCTTCATGCCTCGCACACCGATTGATGTACGGCCTGTTGTACGCACATCTTTTTCATTGAAACGGATACATTGTCCTCTCTTTGTTACAAGGAAAATGTCACGGTTGTTATCCGTTACTTTTACTTCAATCAATTCATTTCCATCGCGCAGAGTAATTGCCTGTAAACCGGTTTTACGGATATTTGCATACTCTAAAATCGGTGTTTTTTTGACTGTACCATCTTTTGTTGCCATGAAGAGATATTTATCCTCTTCAAATTCTTTGATGGAAATTACAGCCGAAATTTTTTCATCCGGAAGTAACTGCAAAAGATTAATAATTGCAGTACCTCTCGATGTCCGGCTCGCCTCCGGAATTTCATAGGCTTTCATACGGTACACTTTACCTAAATTGGTAAAGAACATCAGATAATGATGTGTTGTCGCCATAAACAGATTTTCAATATAATCTTCTTCTATGGTCTGCATTCCCTTGATGCCTTTGCCGCCACGGTGCTGGTTTTTGAAATTGTCAATCGTCATTCTCTTGATATAACCAAGGTGCGACATAGCGATTACCGTATTTTCAACCGGAATTAAATCTTCCATGGAAATATCGAATTCATCAAATCCAATTGAAGTTCTTCTCTCATCACCGTACTTATCACGAATCAAAAGAATCTCTTTTTTGATTACTCCAAGTAACAGATTTTTGTCTGCAAGAATAGCCTTATATTCAGCAATTTTTTTCTGAAGTTCGGCATACTCAGTCTCTAATTTTTCGCGCTCCAAACCGGTCAGTGCACGAAGACGCATATCAATAATTGCCTGCGCCTGCACATCATCCAGTCCAAATCTCTCAATTAAACGCTCTTTCGCTAAAGCAGCACTTTCCGAACCACGGATAATTTTGATTACTTCATCAATGTTATCAAGAGCAATCAATAATCCTTTTAAAATATGGGCTCTTTCTTCTGCCTTGTTCAAATCATATTTTGTTCTTCTTGTTACGACTTCTTCCTGATGTTTCAAATAATACTGAAGCATCTGCAAAAGATTCATGACAACCGGCTCGTTATTTACAAGTGCTAACATATTGACACCAAAGGTATCCTGCATTTGTGTATGTTTATAAAGCTGATTCAAAATTACATTTGCATTCACATCTTTTCGTAACTCAACACAAATACGCATTCCCTCACGGCTCGATTCGTCGCGGAGTTCTGTAATTCCATCAATTCGTTTATCTTTATGAAGTTCTGCAATTTTCTCAATCAGTCTTGCTTTATTTACCATGTAAGGAAGTTCCGTTACGATAATCCGGTTCTTGCCATTTGCCATAGGCTCAATGTCAGTAACCGCACGCACGCGGATTTTTCCATGACCGGTACGGTATGCTTCTTCGATTCCACGACGTCCGAGAATTGTGGCACCTGTTGGAAAATCCGGTCCTTTGATGATTTCCATAATTTCATCTAAATCAGTTTCTCTTCCTTCATCTACCTGATTATCAATGATTTTTACGACACCATTAATAACCTCCGTCAAATTGTGAGGAGGGATGTTTGTCGCCATACCTACAGCAATACCGGAGGTACCGTTTACTAATAAGTTTGGAAAACGGGATGGCAACACAACCGGCTCTTTTTCGGTCTCGTCAAAGTTCGGCATGAAATCAACGGTATCTTTGTTGATATCGGAAAGCATTTCCATCGAAATTTTACTTAATCTTGCCTCGGTGTAACGCATGGCGGCGGCGCCGTCGCCGTCGATGTTGCCGAAGTTGCCGTGACCGTCGATGAGCGGCGTGCGCATGGAGAACCACTGTGCCAGGCGGACCATGGCCTCATAGACCGCGGCGTCGCCGTGCGGATGGTACTTACCGATAACTTCGCCGACCGTCCAGGCCGACTTCTTGTGCGGACGGTTGGGGTAGATGCCGCTCTCGTTCATTGCGTACAGGATGCGACGGTGCACCGGCTTTAAGCCATCGCGCACGTCCGGCAGGGCGCGCGCCGTGATGACCGACATCGAGTACTCGATGAACGACTGCTTCATCTCACGGCCAAACTCCGAAATCTGGAGCTGGCCGCCATTTATATCCTCGCCGGCCGAGGCGCCACGGTCGACTTCGCCAAAGCTCTCCTCGAGCTCGGCGTCGTCATCCTCTTCCTCATCATCATCGGCATCGGGGTTATAGGCATCCGGGTCGCCGTCCTCGCCCTGCTCGGCGCGGGCAAGCAGGCGCTTCAGATCGTCGGGCATGCCGGCGTCGCCGGCCTCGTCCACATCCTCGTTATTGTTGATATCGTCTGCCACGTTACCTCCTCATGGTTTGCGTGGTCCATTAGTTCCCCACCACGGAGACGGATTACCGGGAACACCGGATAACCCTCCTAGGTTTTCCAGGTGCCCCAGGTTGCCCTGAAGGATGAGGGCGCACGCCTTGCGTGCGGCGCCCGAAATCCTGAAGGGCAAGATGGGGTGCCTGGGAAAGCTAGGCGTCTAAGAATCGTGCGTCATGTGCGTGCTTCTCGATATATTCGCGGCGATAGCCGACCTCGGAGCCCATCAGTTCGCGCACGGCGCGGCCCGCCACCACGGCGTCCTCGATCGACACGCGCTGCAGAATGCGGGTCTTGGGGTCCATCGTCGTCGAGGCAAGCTGCTTGGGGTCCATCTCGCCCAGGCCCTTGTAGCGCTGGACGGTGTAGCCCTTGCGCTTCTTAGTGATCTTGCCGTCCTTGGCCTTGCCGTCCTCGTCGTTGTCGTCGGGGTTCAGGCCCAGGCTCTGGATGGTGTCGCGCAGGATCTCGTCTTCGGGCTGGCGGCCGTTGGGATACACGTAGTGAATCTTGTTGCGAACCTTGATGCCAAAGATGGGCGGGCACGCGACGTACACGTAGCCGGCGTCAATCAACGGGCGCATGTACTTGTAGAAGAACGTCAGCAGCAGGATGCGGATGTGCGCGCCGTCGACGTCTGCATCGGTCATGATGATGATCTTGTGGTAGCGAGCCTTGGTAATATCGAAGTCGCCGCCGTCGCCGGCGCTCGTCGTGACGCCGCAGCCGATCGCGGTGATGAGCGACTGGATGGTGTCGCTCGAGAACGCACGATGATCGCCCACGCGCTCGACGTTCAGAATCTTGCCGCGCAGGGGCAGAATCGCCTGGATGTCTCGGCGACGGCCGTCCTTGGCCGAACCGCCTGCCGAGTCGCCCTCTACGATGAAGAGCTCGGTCAGCTCGGCATCGCGCACCGAGCAGTCGGCGAGCTTACCGGGCAGGGACGCCGTCTCGAGCAGGCTCTTGCGGCGGGTCGCCTCGCGCGCCTTGCGGGCGGCATTGCGCGCCTTGCAGGCCTGCTGCGCCTTCTTGACGATCTCGCGAGCGGGCTTAGGGTGCTCCTCGAGGTAATCGGCAAGGCCGTCGGTCACGATCTTGAGCGTCAGCGCGCGCATATAGGAGCTGCCGAGCTTGGCCTTGGTCTGGCCCTCAAACTGCGGATCGGGCAGCTTGACCGAGATAACGGCCGAAAGGCCCTCGCGCACATCGTCGCCGGTCAGATTGGCGTCTTTTTCCTTGAGCAGGTTCTGCTTGCGCGCATAGTCGTTGATCACGCGGGTGAGCGCGGTGCGGAAGCCCTCAAGGTGCATGCCGCCCTCGGGGGTGTAGATGTCGTTGGCAAACGACATGACGTTCTCGCCGTAGCCGCTATTCCACTGCAGGGAAACCTCAACCTCGCCCATCTTGGCCACAGGTGCGTCCGGGTCCGATTTGCCCTCGATGTAGATAGGCTCCTTAAAGGCCTCGGGGACGTCCTTGCCCTCGTTAAGGAACTTGACGAAGTCGATGATGCCGCCCTCGTAGCAAAACTCCTCCACGTGGGGAGTAGACTCGCGCTCGTCAGTCAGCACGATTTTGAGGTTCTTATTGAGGAACGCCGTCTCCTGCAGACGGTTGTGCAGCGTATCGAAATCGTAAATGCAGGTCTCGAAGATCTCGTCGTCGGGCCAGAAGGTGACGGTGGTGCCCGTCGAATCCGAGGTGCCCACGACCTCCATCTTCTTGACGGTCTTGCCGCGCGAGAACTCCATCTCGTAGGTGTTGCCGTCGCGACGAACCTGAACGACCACGCGCTTGGACAGTGCGTTGACGACGGAGATGCCAACGCCGTGCAGGCCGCCCGAGACCTTATAGGCCGAATTATCGAACTTACCGCCGGCGTGCAAAATCGTCATGACGACCTCGAGCGTCGGGATCTTTTTAACAGGGTGCTCGTCGACGGGGATACCGCGCCCGTTGTCGACGACCGTGATGGAGTTGTCGGCGTGGACCGTCACCTGGATCTCGGTGCAGAAACCGGCCATGGCCTCGTCGACGGAGTTGTCAACGATCTCCCACACCAGGTGATGCAGACCGCTGGCGCTCGTCGAGCCGATATACATGCCCGGGCGCTTACGAACGGCCTCGAGACCTTCGAGAATCTTAATCTCGCCGCCATCGTAATCGTTTTCGTTTGCCACACGTCCTCCTTCAGTCAAGAAAATGTGTACAGCCTTACTAGTTTATCGTAAAAAAATACCCTCGGGAACGAGGGTATTTGGCTCTACAAGGCCACCAGATGCGATTTAAGGCTCTTTTTTGCTTTGCACGCCCTTGGCCCACTCGGCACTGGCTCTCATGGCGTTCTCGAGGGCCTCGCGCAGTTTTTGGTCTTCGATGGGCGCCACTTGGCGCTCAATCTCGGTGCGCTCGGCATCGCTGAGGTCGGCGTGTGGGGCCGGCGGGCGCTCGGTCGCCGCTGGGCGAAGGCGCTCCTTGGCGGCGGGCGGCGTGTGACCGGGCGCGGTAGTTTTGAACACCAGGCCATCCACATGCGCACCGGCGCGCTCCATGCGCGCGCGGATGATCTCGCGCAACAACGTCATTTCCTGCGTCCACGAGGGCGAGTCGAGATATACCAGCAGCTCATTGGACTCGGGCAGGTAGCGCAGGCCCGTCACATGCCGCCCCTCGCGCGTGCCCGAGCACACCGCGTTCCACGCGCGATAGACCGCGCGCGACTCCTCGGCGGCCTCCATCTGCGCACGGCGCTCAGGGGTCGCAGCCGCCAGGATGCGCTGGCGCTCTGCGTTCAAAAAGCCACTGAAGGCGACCGTTTCGCTCTCGCGCTCGTAATTAGCACGTCTCACCCATGCTCACCACCTTGGCTCGATCAAGCAGGTCATCGGTAAAGTACCCCAGGTTGGTCGTGGTTATGACCGTTTGGATATCATCGCCGATCAGCCGCAGGAAAGCACCGCGACGCTCGCCGTCGAGTTCGCTCATCACGTCGTCCAAAAGCAGCAGTGGGGCGGTGCCCAGGACATCGCGAGCCACGGCCACCTCCGCCACCTTCCAGGCCAGAACCAACGTTCGCTGCTGACCTTGGCTGGCAAATGAACGGGCGGAGCGACCCGCCACAGCAAACTCAATCTCGTCGCGATGCGGTCCCACCAACGTCACGCCGCGGCGAATTTCCTCGTCGGCGTGCTCATCAAGGGCAGCCAGCATGCGCTCGTACGCCCAGCCCTTCAGCTCTTCGCGATCATCGACCTGGGGCAAATCCCCCAGCGTGGACGCATAGGACACGTTGGCGGCTTCACCGGACGCCACTTGCCCGTAGGCAGTACGCACATGGCCCGCCAGCCGGTCGAGCAGGGCCAACCGGTGCACGAGCAGAGCCGCGCCCGCGCGGGCAATCGAATCGTTCCACGCGCCGAGCATCTCGCGGCAGCACCAGGCCTCCTTGAGCAAGGCGTTACGCTGGGTCACGCAGCGACCATAGGTGCTCGCAAGATCGGCATAGCGTGCGCTCAGTTGCATGCCAAAGTCGTCGAGGGCGGCGCGGCGCACACTGGCGCCTCGCTTAACCATGTCCAGATGGTCGGGGCAAAACAGCACGCTCGGCAGAACCCCGCGCACACCGGCGGCAGAGCATCTCTTGCCGTTGCGGCTAAACGAGCGTTTACCGTCCTCCGCGCTCAATCCCATATCAAGCACGCGGCCGTCGCCCTCGAGCCTCAGCTCGACCTTGCACGAGCCCACGCCGTCATGGACGAGCTCGGCTGCGGTCGGATGCCTAAACGAGGCGCCGCTCGTCAGCAGCTGCAGCGCCTCTATGAGATTGGTCTTTCCCGCCGCGTTGGGTCCCGCAAGTATCGTCACGCCCTCGTCCAGGGCAAGGCGATAGCTATCGAAGCTGCGGTAGTGCGCGACGGAAAGATCGCGGGCGAACATGGTCATAGGGCAGTTGCTAGATGCGGACCGGCATGACCAGGTACAGGTAGTTGATCTTGTCGTAGGACTTGAAGATGCCCGCCTGCGAGTAGCTCTTGAGCTCCAGCGTGATCTCCTTCTCCTTGGACAGGGCATTGAGGCACCCGAAGATGTAGTGGTAGTTGAAGGCGATGGTGCCCGACTCGCCCTCGGCCTCGACATCGATCGTCTCCTGCGCAAGGTCCTGGTCATTGGAAATGGAGGACAGGCCCATCTGCCCGTTCTCGACATCGATCTCGAACTTGACGGCGGGGTTGGCGCTCGCGATAACGGCCACGCGCTTGAGGGCGGCGTTAAAGGCGGCGACGTCGATCTTGACGCTCGTCACGCACGAATCGGGGATGAGCTGCTTGTAATTGGGATATACGCCCTCGATGCGGCGCGACACGTAGGTGGTGTTGCCGGCCTCAAAGACAACCTGAGTGTCGGTGGCGCCGATCATGATGGTCGCCTGGCTGGCCATGATGTTCAGGGCGTCGTTGAAGGCGTCGGCAGGCACGTTGAGCTCAAAGGAACCTTCGAGGGTCGAGGTCTCGACCTGCGTATCGCACACGGCCAGTCGGAAGGAATCGGTCGCGACCAGGCGCACGGTGTTGTTCTCGACCTTCATGTGCACGCCACCCAGGATGGGACGGGCCTTGTCAGTCGAGGTTACGCGCCATACGCGACTCACCATTTCGGACAGGATATCGGTCGGCAGTTCGACGGCGCTCTCGATGGCGTATGCCGGGAACTCGGGAAAGTCGTTGGCATCGAGCGTGTTGAGGCGAAAAGAGCTCTTCTCGCAGCCAATCAAAACCTGACGCTCGGACAGCTCAAAGGTGACCGGGGCATCGGGAAGGGTCTTGGTGATGTTGGAGAGCATCTTGCAGGGAATCACCATCTCGCCCTCCTCTTCGACATGAGCCGCAATGCGGTGACGAATCGAGATGGTGTAGTTGGAGGTCTGGAATTCCAAGATGCCGTCTTGTGCCTTGACGAGCACGCCCGACAGAATGGGAAGGGTGGATGCCGAAGCGACGCCTTTCATAACGACGCCGATGGCTTGCGTAAGCGAGCTCTGGCTGACGGTGAACTTCATCTTTTAATACCTTTCTATAGATATAAATATCTTAATAATAGTAATAGTACTGACGAAACTGTTGATTACTCCTAAAAGTGCAGGTCAGCCCTAAAAAGAGAATCGACAGGAACCTGTGCGCAACCGGGCATGTTTTCCACGTTCAAAACCTGCGCAAAACTTTTCATCACCGCAGCTCGAGTTTTTGACACCTTATAACCGCCGTTTCGACAAGTTTTCAACAGGTGTGTCCATTTACCTACGAGCGTAGTGTAATTTTATCGCGCAGCGACTTGAGGTCTTCGGTAACAGTCCGGTCTTCCTGAATCATCTTCTGAACCTTTTTATAACTCGTGCTGACGGTCGAGTGGTTGCGGTTGCCAAACTCGGCACCCACGGCCGTCGTCGTCATCTCGCACATCTCGATCGCCAGGTAGATAGCGATATGGCGCGCCTTGGCGATATTGGCGTTGCGGCGAGGCCCGATGAGTTCCTCGTGCGTCACACCGTATTGCTCCTCGATGACGGACTGGACCGTCTGCACATTGATCTTCTTGGCCGATGTATCGAAGTACTGGTTGGCGATGGCGTCGATGTCGTCAAAGGTGAGCTCCCCGCCCTCGCGCTCGCGATCGCCCGCTTCGCCGGCACAACGCTCGCAAAAGCTCTCGAGCTCGCGAATGTTGGTGCCCGAGACCTCGGCCATGTGTTTAAAGTGCGCGTCGGTCAGATGTCCGCCCTCGCCCCCGTAGGCCGCCAGCAGCGAGTCGTTGCCTGCCTCGGGCGCGGCGGCGAGCGACGCAACGTCGGGAAAACGCTCCGTGAAACGGAGGTAGTACTCCATCCCCTGCGCCACGCGGGTCTGCTGGAGGATCACTTC
>CAJMPE010000081.1 GCA_905215275.1 uncultured bacterium
TGCCCAACAGGCCGCGCAAGACCATCCCCAAAAATAAAGGCGCCGGGAGGCGGAGGCTCCCGGCGCCCGTCAAAGGGACTATGTTGTCTGTTGGACCGCACGGTCCGTCGCGGCGATAACGCCGACTAGGCCTGAAGTGCCTGCAGCTGCTTGTGAACCTCGATGAGCTCCGTCGCCATGACGCGCATGGTCTCGGTGCCGGCCATCTGGTCCTCGGCATGCAGCAAAATCAACGGGGCCTCGCCGTTACGTTCGCCGTTGGCCTCCTTCTTCAGAAGCCCCATGTGAACATCGTGGCCACCGTTATAGGCCTCGTCGCCCTGCTTGATAAGCTCCTCGGCGGCGTCAAAATCGCCCTCCTTGGCCTTTTGCACGGCATTGATGTACATGCTCTTGGCGGTACCGACGTAGCTGATGATCTCAAAGCAGGTCATCTGCAGTTCGTTCATATCCTCCATGCAGAGCACCTAGCCCATCACGCTGACGCAGTGGTCGATGATGCCGGCAGCGTTCATGCGGCCGTAGTCGACCATGTTGATGACCTCGACCGGAAAACGACCGGCGGCCTCCTTCTCAAAATCGCCCTTGGTGTAGCCGATCTGCGGACCAAGCAGCAACATGTCGCACTCGTCCAGGTGATCGTGGGCCTCGTTCATGGGACGAGCCTCGACCTCAATATCCAGACCACGGTTTGCAACCTCGGCCTGCATCTTCTGGACCAGCAGGCTCGTGGACATACCGGCATTGCAGCAGAGCATGATCTTCTTCATGGTTTCCTCCTTATAACTGCGCGGCGCGCAGACGACAACTGGTTTTATTCCTTGCGGCTATTGTGCCCACCCCCCTGCATCTTTACACAAGGGAGAGAGCTGCGGGCACCGGCGCCGCGTACCGGCGCCCGCAAAGGTGAAAGGGACGAACGTTAGGCGTTCTACTCGGCGAGAGCCTCCTGCTTGGCGATTGCCTTCTCGGAAATCTTCATAAAGGGCAGGTAGACGGCCATGCCAATGACAATCTCGATAGCCTGCCACACGCCAGCGCGCCAGTCAAAGCCCGTAGCGAGCAGGGCATTGATGACGGGAGGCATGGTCCAGGGCACCTGGGCGATGCAGGGGCTGATGATGCCTGCGCAGGTAAGGCCATAGGTGATGCCGATGAACAGGTCGGGAAGGAGGACAAACGGGATCATGAGCGGCAGGTTGTACACGATGGGGTAACCGTAGATAACCGGCTCGTTGATGTTGAACAGACCAGGCAGGATAGCCATCTTGGAAACGGTCTCGGAAGCCTTGTTTTTGGAGAACAGGAGCGTGTCGAGCAGGAGCATGAGGGTGCAGCCCGAGCCGCCGATGAGGGCGAAGCTGTTAACGATCTGCATGTTCATGTAGTGATCGGGCTGGATGGTGCCACCGGCGGCAAAGGTAGCCATGTTGTCGACGATGAGCATGGTCAGGATCGGCTCGACGGTAGCGCCAGAGATGGTGGACTGGTGAATACCGACGCAGAACAGCAGGTTAGCAAGGGTGTAGATGAGGATAACAGCCCACGGACCAGCGTTCATGATGCTCTTGAGCGGGTTGGAGATGCACGTGGAGATGATGGTGCACAGATCGGTGCCGGCGCACACGGCGAGCAGGGCTGCGGCAAGAGCGAAGACCGCGAGGTTAAGCAGCATCGGAATCATGACGTTGAAGGAGTTGGAGACCGCGGGAGGCACGCCCTCGCCCAGCTTAACCTTGAGCTTCTCGACGCCAGAAATCTTGATGAAGAGCGAGACGGAAAGCAGGGCGATGATAATAGCCGAGAACAGACCGTTGGTGCCGGTGTTGGCAGTCGAAAGGGCGCCCGTGACCTCGGCGGAGGTGATCTTGTCGGTGAGCAGTGGGCTCGTGGCGGCAAGCGTGGCGGTGATCTGCTGCGGCATCATGATGACGAAGGCAGAGATAGCGACGACCATGCAAGCGAGCGGATTATCGAAGCGCTTGTTCTTAGCGAGGCTGTAGCCAATCAATCCGGCCAAGATAATGGCAGAGACGTTGAGGGTGCCCAGCGTAATCGCCGAACCCCACGTCTGAAGGTTGGCAAGGCCCGCCGCATCGAGCGGGAACAGAGGGAACACGACGTTGTTAATAAGAACCGCGATACCCGCAAGGATATAGAGCGGCGTGATGGTCGCGAAGGCGTCACGCAGGGAACGCAGGTGAACCTGGTTTCCCACCTTCGCAGAGACCTCGGCAAACTTGTCGAGGAAGCTCTTTCCGTTGTCACTGGCCATGATTGCTCCTAACTTTCAAATCCGGCCTTTCCTATGCGCACGGTGGTCTGTCGCCCTCTGCCACCAGATGTGCCATGTGTTGCGCGCGGCGGCGCGCGGTCTGGACGTTCGTCCGGTCGCTAATCAACCACGTGGGTCGTGGCGACCTGTTTGAGCCAGGCCGCCGACTTCTTAAGACGGCGCTTATAGCCATCCATCAGATCGACCTCGACAAAGCCATAGCGATTCTTAAAGGCATTGGCCCAAGACCAGTTATCGATGACGGCCCAATAATGGTATCCGCGGCACTTGGCGCCCTCGTCGATGGCCTTGGCCACCCACTCCAGGTGCTGACGTACAAAGTCGACGCGGTAGTCATCCTGGATGGTTCCTTCGGCGTCACGGTTCTTGTATTCGTCCATGATGCCGATGCCGTTCTCGGAAACGAACCACTCAAGATCGGGGTAGTTCTTAGCGCAGTCCATGCCAAAGTCGTAGAGGCCCTGCGGGTAGATCTCCCAGCCGCGGCTCTCGTTCATAACGGCGTCGGGCCATACGTACTCGTCGGCAAAGTGCGGCAGGCCGTACTGGTCGACCTTGCTCGCCGGCGCCTGAACACGCGTGGGGTGGTAGTAGTTGCAGCCTAGCCAGTCGACAACACCCTGCTTGAGGATCTCTTGGTCGCCGGCGCGGAACGGGAGCTTAACGCCGCCCTCGGCCAGGCTGTCGAGCACGTCGGCAGGAAGCTCGCCCTTGGTGATGAGGTCGAGCCACCAGCGGTTGTTGATGCCGCTGGTCATGCGCACGGCCTCGAGGTCCGCCTCGCTGGGGTTCTCCTTGGTGTAGACCGGGGTAAAGCAGTTGATCATGCCGATCTTGGCATCGGCGCGAATAGCGCCCTCGTCATAGGCGCGACGATAGTTGGCCACGGCCAGCGCGTGCGCCAGCGAGATGTGATACTGCACGGTGCGGGCGCGGTTGAAGTCGTGGAGCTGCGGGAACCACACGCCCTCCTGATAGCGCTGCTCGGGCTCGACGATGGGCTCGTTAAAGGTGAACCAGTACTTAATCTCCTGGCCAAACTCGTGGAAGGCGACGTCGGCGTAATGTGCGTAAGCCTCGACAACCTCACGGCTCTCCCAGCCGCCACGGTTAAAGAGGTAGGTGGGCATGTCAAAGTGGTACAAGTTGACAAACGGCTCCAAGCCGGCTTCGCGAGAGGCGCGGAACAACTCGTGATACCACGCGGCACCTTCCTCGTTGAGGTTGCCGTCGGCATCGAGCAGACGGCTCCACTGGATGGAAGTGCGATAGGTATCCAGACCCAAGTCCTTCAAAATGCGAAGGTCTTCCTGGTACTTGGCCATAAAGTCATTGCCGGCGTAAGAGCCAACGCGGTTGTAGAACGAACCCAGATCCTGGATGGACCAGGTGTCCCACAGGTTCTCGAGCTTGCCGCCCTGGTTCCACTGACCCTCAGTCTGCGGGCCGGACATAGCAGCGCCAAAGAAGAAGTCGTTGGGCAGCTGATACTGTGCCATCAAAGTCCTCGCTTTCGTGTTCTAGAGCTTCCGGTTGGAGACGGGTTTGCTTTGGCAGGTTATCCGGCGCGGGCGCGCACCAACCCGCCAAAACAAAACCGTCCCCAAACGGTCGATCCTGTTGTGCGGAAGGATTCCGTTCGTTGCTTAAACTATAGCGCTCTAATTTTAAAAGTAAAGCGTCTTTTTCTTTTTTCTTTCTCGAACTTCTTAGATAAAAGTAATATGGATGCCCTGTTGAGGGTTATACTTACTTTTTGTATTCATATATGTCGGAAAGGAGGTTCCATGATTCCCAAATACGAGGCGATAGCTGCAGATATTCGTCGAAGTATCGAGGATGGCGCTCTTAAACCGGGCGACAAGCTTCCCACCGTCGTTGAGTTCTGTGAGCTCTATAGCGTTTCCAAAATCACCGTCAAACGAGCTATCGAGCAAATCACCGAGGAAGGTCTTATTACCAGCCGGCGCGGATCGGGCACCTACGTTAAGGACACGGCGGGACTTCCCGGCCAGGCGTTTTTCCAGGGCAAAAACGACCGTGCCCAGGGCTTTTCGTATGAGCACCGCGGGGAAAAGGTGACCTCGGTGGTCTACGATTTCTCGATTGTTAATCCACCAGCGGACATCGCAGCCCAGCTGGGAATTGCCGAGGATGACTTTGCCTATCACGTCGTGCGCGTGCGTCAGGCCGATGGGAAGCCCATCGTTATCGAGTACACCTACATGCCCCTCGAGCTGATTCCGGGGCTGAAAAAGAAGGACCTGTACGGATCGGTCTACCATTTCATCCGCGAGCAATGCGGGCTGAAAATTTCGAGCTTCCACCGTACCATTCGCGCCGTGGCAGCAACCGAGGAAGAAGCCGAGCGCCTGGACACCAAGCCTGGCTCTCCCCTGCTCGAGCTCACCCAGATTGGCTTTTTGGACAGCGGCGCCGCCTTTGAGTATTCGGTCTCGCGCAACGTTGGCGACCGCTTTGAGTTGCACAACGTAACGTTGGCATAGGTTTTTGCAGTCATGCGGGCGCTCGTTTTGAACAGTTTTACGCAGCGCCCGCGCAACACAATGAGGTATGAATATGTCCGATTTGATTAAACTGACGCCGATCTTCCACGAGAAGATCTGGGGCGGTCGCCAGCTCGAAACCGTATTTGGCTACGACATTCCCGATGGCCCCATCGGTGAGTGCTGGGCCATCTCGGCCCACCCCAACGGCGACTGCCAGATTGCGGAGGGCCCGTATGCCGGCCACACGCTGTCGTGGCTGTGGGCCGAGCATCGCGAGCTCTTTGGCAACTGCGAGGGCAAGGAGTTCCCGCTGCTCATTAAGATTCTGGACGCCAAGGACGACCTTTCGATCCAGATTCATCCCAACGACGAGTACGCTGCCGAGCACGAGAACGGTAGCCTGGGCAAAACCGAGTGTTGGTATGTGCTGGACTGCGAGCCCGACGCCTCGATCATCGTCGGCCAGCGTGCCAAGGACCGCGCCGAGGCCGCACAAATGATCGAGGAAGGACGTTGGGACGACATGCTCAACGTGTTGCCGATTCACAAGGGCGACTTTTTCCAGATTGATTCCGGTACCGTGCACGCCATCAAGACCGGCACGCTCATTTTGGAGACGCAGCAGTCGAGCGACGTGACGTATCGTCTGTACGACTACGACCGTCCCGGCACTGACGGCAACCTGCGCCCGCTGCACATTGAGCAGAGCCTCGACTGCATCGACTTTGATGCTCAGGCTCCGACCGACGGCACGGTGACCGCGCCCGAGGTGGACGGCGTGACCGAGCTCGAGTCCAACCCCTGCTACACCGTCGATCGCGTGCGCGTCAACGGCAGCAAGACCCTCGACCAGCGCTGGCCCTTCATGTGCCTGTCGGTCATCGACGGCGAAGGCACCGTCTGCGGCGACCCCGTCCACAAGGGAAGCCACCTGTTGGCCCCGAGCACCGTCAGCTCCATCGACCTCGAAGGCAAGATGGAACTGATCATCAGCCACCTGTAGGTCGCACCAACAACCCAAACGCAACAAGGGGCTCTCCCGTCCATGTGCGGGAGAGCCCCTTGCCATATCTATTTATCAGCCCACCCGGCTCTCCAGATCAAAAAGCGAACGAGCAGAGCGACGTTCGCAAGCACCGTTACCCAAGGACCTGGGCGGGCGTATAGGGCAACATCGATCGCGAGTTCCGCACGCAAAGGAGAGCACTTAATGTGCTCTCCGTCTTGCGCAGGACTGCCCGAGCAGGCGATGTTGCCCTATACGCCCGCCCAGGTCCGCCAGGATCACGACAGCTTGACGATCGGCGCAAAGCCCTTCATCAGCTTTTTGGTCTGGCCGGTCTTTTCGAACTGGACCTCGATCATGTCTCCGGCGACCGAGATCACGGTACCCGTGCCAAAGGTCTTGTGGCTCACGGTATCGCCCGCGGCAAAGTCCTGCGATGCGCTGGCGCGATCGACCTTGCGCTCCACCGTCGGAGACACCTTGGACGACGGCTTTTTGGCTCGCGGCGCGCCCGAACCAAAGGTCGAGGCAACACGGCCGGCGTCGGGCGAGACCCCACGATGGCGCTCGGTCCCGTAGCTGCTGCCGCCAAAGAAATCGTCAAAGCTCGATCCACCGCGCGAACCGGAACCGCCGGTCGAGCGCGTATGCGAGCCAAACACCTTGCCGCCATACATATCCGAACCCATGCCCGAGCCAAAGGTGCCGTGACGGTCGCCGCGCTTCTCCCAGCCCGTGCCTTCAAAACCGGCAGAACCGATACCGCTAAACTCGATATCCTCAAACGGAATCTCATTGAGGAAGCGCGAGCGCGGGTTGGCAGAGGTCGAGCCGTAGGTGCGACGCGTGGCCGCATAGGTCAGGAACAGGCGCTTGCGGGCGCGCGTGATGGCGACGTAGGCCAGGCGACGCTCCTCCTCAAGCTTACCCGGGTCATCGCTGCCGCCAAAGTCGTGCACGTGCGGGAAGATGCCCTCCTCCATGCCGGCCACGAACACCGCCGGGAACTCCAGGCCCTTGGCGGAGTGGATGGTCATCATGGTGATGGCATGCGTCTCGCCGGCCAGGGAATCCAAGTCGGAGCGCAGGGCCAGCCACTCCATGAGTGCCGGCAGCGCCTTACAGGTGAGCGGACCGTAGGTGCGCTCAATCTCGTCGGCATGCACGGCACCCGCCGGCATCTCCGTCGGCGCGGCATACGCGTTGCCCGCGATGGCAGCAGCCAGGGCATCCTGCGGAGACAGCGCCGGAGCAGCCAGACTATCGAGCGGATTGGAGCCCGCGGCATCGCGCGCGCCGACGAGTGCCTCAAACGAGGATGCCGGGGCAGATGGCCCCGGTTCGGGCGCAGGCGCGCTCACCACGACGGGCTCGGGCTCGGCGCCGGCAGGCACGTCGGCAACACCGGCTGCGCGCAGCTCTTCCAAGCTCTCGAGCGTACCCTCGATGTCCTCGTGCGTCTCCTCAAATTCGGCAGCGACGCCCAGGAATTCCTGGATGTTCTCGGCGCGGCTCTCGGACTCCATGGTGCCCTCGGCGCGGAAAGCCTGCAGTAGGCCCGTCTTATCGACAATCATCTCGACAACGTCCTTGAGCTCGCCGTCCATGCGGCGACCCTCGCGCACCAGCGACACAAAGCTCGACAGGCCGTTGCGCACCTTGGCGCTAAACATGCCGGTTTCGGCACACGCGATCTCGCAAGCCTGGAAGAACGAGCAGCGGTTGTCGCGCGCCAGCTGCTCGATCTTTTGGATCGAGGTGGAACCGATGCCGCGGCGCGGTGTGTTGATGACGCGCTTGACGCTCATCTCGTCGGCCGGGTTCACGATCATCTTAAGGTAGGCCATGACGTCGCGGATCTCGGCACGGTCGAAGAATCGCGTGCCGCCCACGATCTTGTAGGGCACGCCCGCGCGCAGGAACATATCTTCGAGGATACGCGACTGGGCGTTGGTGCGATAGAACACGGCGATGTCGTCGTAGCTCGTGCCTTTGGCATGCAGTTTCTCGATCTCGCCGGCAATCCAGCGACCCTCGTCGCGTTCGTCGCTCGCCTGGAAGGCCTGGATCTTCTCGCCATCGCCCTCGGCCGTAAACAGGCGCTTGTCCTTGCGCTGCGAGTTGTGACGCACCACGGCGTTGGCAGCGCTCAGGATATGACCCGTGGAGCGGTAGTTCTGCTCCAGCTTGACGGTCTTGCAGTCTTTAAAGTCCTTCTCAAAGTCCAGGATATTGGTGATGTCGGCGCCACGCCAGCTATAAATGGACTGATCGTCATCGCCCACGACCATGAGGTTTTGGTACTTGGCGGCCAGCAGGTTGGCGATCTCGTACTGGACGTGGTTGGTGTCCTGATACTCGTCGACGCTAATGTAGCGGAAGCGCTCCTGGTACTTGTCGAGCACCTCGGGGCGGGTGCGCAGCAGCTCGAGCGTGCGCACGAGCAGGTCGTCGAAGTCCATCGCGTTAGCGGCGCGCAGGCGGCGTTCCAGCTCCAGGTAAACCTGCGCGGCCTTTTTGTCGTTGGGGCTGTCGGCGGATTTGAGCATGTCCTCGGGCCCGATCATGGCGTTTTTAGCCGAGCTGATCTTGCTGCGGATCATGTTGATGGGGAACTGCTTTTGCTCAATGCCGAGCGTCTGCATAATGTCGCGCACCATGCGCTTTGAGTCGTCATCGTCGTAGATGGTGAACTGCCCGGTGTAGCCCAGCAGGTCAGCGTCCT
>CAJMPE010000082.1 GCA_905215275.1 uncultured bacterium
TTCAACCCCTTCACCGGCGAGGTGGTGCGCCGCAGCTTCGGCACCGACGCCTCCGAGATCGCGGAGTGGGCCCTCGGCTTCGAGGACCCGAGGGCGTGCTACGAGAGCGGCCCCACCGGGTTCCACATGGCGCGCGAGCTGCGCGCGCTCGGCCTCGACTGCGCCGTGGCCGCCGTCTCCAAGAAGGGCGAGGGCACCGCCGGGGCCGAGGGCACTGCGACCATCATGGCCCTGTATCAGGACAGCAGCAGCGATTCCGCCGTCTCCGCCACCTATCAGGTCACGGTGAGCAAAAACGCCACCACCTCCAAGGACGACGTGCTGGCCCTCTCCGCCACCACCGTGAACACCAACGCCGGGCTGTTTGTGGAGTCCGCCGTGAAGGCCCCCTCGACCGCGCCCTCGACGACGCGACCCGCGAGCTCCGCCGCTCGAGGCAGCGCCTCAACATGTTCCTGATCAGGCTGGGCCACGTCTGGGACGAGCGCAACGCCGACGGGGCGAGGAAGAAGGCCTGGACGAGGGCCCACTGGAGGTGGGTCTCGGAGATCAGGCTCGAGGGGCCGCAGCGCGACGCGCTGGAGTACTACGTCACGGCCGCCCGCTGCGCGGAGTCGGACAGGCGGCAGCTCGAGAGGAGGGTCGTCGCACTGGCGGGCACCGACCGCTGGCGGGCGACGGTGGAGGCGCTGTCCTGCATCAAGGGGGTCGACACCCTGACGGCCTTCAGGCTCGCGGCGGAGGCCGGGTCCTTCAGCAGGTTCCGCTCGGCGCCGGCCTTCGCGAGCTGGTGCGGACTGACCCCGTCGGAGCACTCGAGCGGCGAGTCCGAGCGGCGCGGCGGGATAACCAAGGCCGGCAACGCGCTCGCGCGCACGGCGCTCATAGAGTCCGCATGGCACTACTCCACGTGCTCCCCGAGGCCAAAGGCCCCAGCCCCCGGCACCGACGTGCCCCCGGCGATACGCTCGAGGGCGGACGACTGTACCGCCAGGCTCCACCGCCGCCGCGAGGCGCTGGCCGCGGCGGGCAAGAGCGCGTGCAAGGCCAACGCCGCCGTGGCGCGCGAGCTCGCCTGCTGGGTCTGGGAGATCGGGTGCAGGTCTGAGGGGACCGTCCTCTAGCGGCCGGCTACAACCGACTCCCGCCGGGAGGGCCCGCGCCTCGACGCATCGCCGGCGCGAGTTCACGACCTTTTTGATGGGCAGCCCCCGGGCCGCGCCCGACAAAAGACTGGATTCGTACGATAGCGCCGGACGGAGAATCGAAATGCGGTGGGGTGCGCGGACATACCGGGCTGACCGCCGGAAGCGCACCCGCAAGAGCCCGCGGATATTAGCTTGCCAGGCAAGCGTCGACTAAGCCATGCAGCGTGCGCGGGCTCTCCCGACGGGAAACGAAAAAGCCCGGTTTCAAACCGGGCTCGAACGAACATGCCTATTGACAATGGCTTTCTCATATTAGAAAAGGACCCCTTTGCAGAGGTCCTAGTCAATTCAAGGTGGCGGGGAAGGGAATCGAACCCCTGACACGAGGATTTTCAGTCCTCTGCTCTACCAACTGAGCTACCCAGCCATTTGAGGTGTGCCTTGTTTCAAGGCTTGATTAGTATAACCAAGGACGCGCTCCGGTCAACCGAGAATTTTAAAAAAGTTTTTGCGCGCGACATCGGCCACGATCTCGCTCCTATAGAACGGCACGTCAGAAGCATCAACCGGCCGCAAGAAGTTTTTCACTCAGGGCCGCACGGGCAAACTCACTTGGCGTCATCCCCTCGGCAGCCGCCCGTCGACGAATAGCCTCCTTCATTCCCAGAGGAATCTTGACCGATAGCGTTGCCGTTCCCTCACCTGAGAGTGGAGGCCGTCCATGCACGATTCCGCCAACGGTGTGTTCGCCATCCGGAAACTCTCCGCGCTCGTACGACTCACACCACGCGTCAATCATTTCATCCGTTACAACCTGACCACTAGCGGTCGTATATGTCTCGCCCATCATCGACCCCTTCCGTCAGGTGCTTTTTGGCGTTGGGATGAATCTCGACATCCATGCATTTCCTCCCCCATCTTACCCAATTTCGTATGACGAAATTCCGCTGTCGCCAATTCTTAAGCCGGCACCCGTTGGAAGGCAGGGGGCGAAACAATGATTGAAGGGCGTTCCAGTGCTGCCCAGGCACCTGGGTGAGAGCACGCGTGCCAAGGACGAACGTTTTCGTAGCACACGAGGACATTGCCGCTGCGATCGATAAAGGCAATGTCGATGGGATAGGCCATAAAGCAGGTGTGAACCGAGGAACAGCGCGGAAACGCCATGACAAGCGGCAGTCCGCTGGCGGCAATCGGCCGCCGTCCCAGCATGCCGCTCAGACGCACGGTAAACGACTCCGCCACCACAAACTCGGCCGGCGTCCAGCCCAACCTGTTGAGCGCCCGCGCGTAGGCGATATAGGACGAGACCGCGGTCACATGACCACCCCCGGACGCCATGGATCGACCGTCACCGCACGTTCATGCGTGAGCACGGCCGGCGCCCCCAGGGAAACGCCGGCGATGCTCAGCGAACTCGGCCACGGCTCGTAGTGCATGGTGCAGGTATAGGTCCTAAACGTGCCAGAAAGAGAGAGCAGACCACCATCCGATGACGCCGCGCCTTGCTCGCTCGAGACCTCGACCTGTAGGTCATATCCCTCCATGGCATCCTGAATCTGAGCTTGAACGGTCGTGGAAGCGTCAATGGAGCTCTCGTCACCCTCCCCGCCCGGCGCCACAGCGTGTGCCAGCACGATGTCGGGCACCACGCGGTCGAAGCGCGCGGCCGCGCCGGCAAAGATCATGACGTTGTACGCGATGAGAGCCAGCACGAGCAGGACAGGCGTGACCACGGCCATCTCGACCGTCGCCTGGGCACACTCTTCGCGCAAGCCCGTGCGAATGCCCATTACGACCCACCGCCAAAAGCTCCCACCAGCGTGGCAACATCGACAGTGAGCGGGATGGAGCCGCCGCCGGGCAGCGGGATCTCGGCGATGGTGAACACCGCGCCGCTGATGGTGCGCTCGACGTGATATTCCAAGGCCTCGCAAAGTGCCTTGGGGTCAGTCACGCCCAAGGGGATTTTTCGCAGGGTATCTTGAGTTTTGGAGATGCCTGCGATATCGGACCCCGGACTTTTGATGACATTGGCGGTATCGGTCAGCACCGGTTTTCTCAGACGCAAATCGCACGGTTCGAGTCCCAGCGCCGCCACGGAGGACGAGACGGTGTCACCGAGCCAGGACGCGATGGAGCCCAACGCGCCGCTACCCCCTCCCAAGCCACCGATCAGCTCTCCCATAAGCTCGTCGGCCGCACCCTGGATGTCTCCGTACCCCACAAGCAGGCGACCCCAAACATCCATAACGCCATCGAGCACGCCGGCAACGCCGCCCGAACGCTCCTCCAGCGTCGAGAAAAACCGCGAGAGAACGTTATTTTGTGCCGTCGCATCATCAGGCGCGAGCACTGCAGCAGAAATTGCACCACGATCGCCAAGCTCAACTGCCGTGTTAAACGAAGAGTTGAGCTCGTCGGGACTGGAGATGGCGCCCGAGACCGCAAAGGCGACCACACCGTTGCGACCGGGCGGAGCGATGCGCGGGCGCTCACCGGAAAGTTCTTTGATGGCGGTATCGAACGCATTGCCCGCACGGTCGGCTTCGTCCTCGGTCTGACGCTCGAGCTCAAGCTCCTTGTTGCGACAGTCGACGTAGTCCTCCAGGGCGTCTTTAAACTTGTCAAAGTGATACTCGAAGCCGTTTTCGATAGAGGTTGAAGGCGCCGCAACAGCACCAAGCGACGAAACGCCAAAATGGCACTTGCTGCATTTATCCTGCCCATCGTAATCGGCAACCGAAGCAAATCCGCTCGGCGTTCCTTTCTTATAGTTAGGGCAGGTCGTCCCGTAATGCAGATACGCCTTGTCATCGTTCACGCTCGTCGGCCACACCGCATCGGTATAGAGTTCCGTCGCCCGAACCTCATCAGAGTTGCGCGGCAGCAGCGGAATATAGGAGGAAACCCTGTCTCCGTTCTCGGTTATATATGCCCGATCGACCTCCGCACTCGCATAGGTATAAAACGCCTTACGCGCCGCAGACTCTGCCTTCATCTCGACACTCGAGCCTTGGGGCTTCTCGTTTGTCAGACGCCAATGGTAGTAGTCCTTCGCGCGATTAAGGGCAACTTGAGGCTCCCACGTAACGCTCGATGAGTAATGCGGATTTTGAACACCGGAGAGATCCGTTAGGCTTTTCGCACGCTCCCACATACACGAACAGCTGCCGACCGAACCTTTATCCGATCCACCGCAATCCGCTAGCCAGGCGCGCTCTTTGGCCTTCGCCGTCTCCTCCGATGCTTTTTGTAGCTCCTCGGCCGCGCGCTCCAGATCTTCCGACGCATCTTTAATGGCATCGGTCGAGATTTCGGATCCTTCGAGCGCAACAAAATCCGACTCAGATGTCCTAGGCACGGCAAGCGCCGTACCGGTATAGGTCACGCCGTCGGTATCCTGCGCCGATACTGTCTGCATGGCGCGCGCGGCAACCAGGTACGGCAAGGCGGTCTCGATCTTTTGCAGGCCCTTTGCCGCACTTTTGGCAAACTTGTTACGCGTTTTAATGATCCGGGTTCCCGTATCGATGATATCGCTGCCGACAACCTCGGCGCCCGGAATGAGAATGGCAACCAAGCCGGTGCCGATCGTGGCAAACCCCGCCAGGCCCAAACTCAAAATGCTCGCATCCACCACCGTGGCGGCTGTGTGATAGGACGACACCACGTTGGCGCCCGCCAGCGCACCGCTATCGGCCGCCACCTGGGTGTCTCCGGCGCGTGACATGCTCCATATCGCCGCGGTCGACGAAAACAGCAGCGTAAGCACCACCAGAATGACAACCGCAGAGGAGAGCGTGGTATAGGCCCCGTCTTCGATAAACAAGTCGATACCGGCACGGCCCATAAAGCCGCCCCGCTTGCGGCGAGCGCCTGGTCGACGGCGGGCCGCAAACCCTTGCGTCACCCGCAGCAGGCATCGCCTAATCCCATGCAGCAATCCATGAATCATAATCTCCCTCCAGCCATTCGGGACGCGATCGATACGAGACGTCGACCTTGAGCTCGACATAGCCGCCCTCACCCGCGCTGCCCATGGCCTGCACAAATGCACCGATCACGGGCAGCGGCTTAACCTCGCCGGTAACGGACACGGAAGAAACGCCGCCGGCACCGGCCCGCCCCAACTCGATATCCCACGACAGCGGCCCGCCGGCATGAAAAATCGAGACGTTGGGCACCGCGGCAAGTCTGCGGCGAGTGAACTCCTTAAGGTCATCGTCGCCCTGCACCGTCGTCGTGGTCATAAGCCGCGCGGTCTCGGCGGCGGCAGACTCCATGACCGCGCGCGTATAGAGCAGGCACACCGGCTGCAACGCGAGCAAGATAAGCGTCAAAAACGTCGGCAGCAAAAAGGCGGCCTCGACCGTAGACTGCGCCCGATCCTCGCACACGATATCAATACAGAGCGATGTCCTTGGCACCCGTCGCGGCATCGATAACCGACGATGGGGCGACGCCATGAGACGCCGCCCGCTCGACCAGTGCCGCCAAGCGCCCATCGGTGCCAGCGCGCCAAAGCCCCGCAATCGCCAGCACAATCGACAACAGCGCCACGGTGACGGTGGCGTATTCGACGGTCGACTGAGCAGATTCCTCACGCAGGACATCATGCATTTCACGACCCCTCCTTTGACTCCGTTGTTTTCGGAACCAGACGCACGGCGCGCAGGCGGCACGAGGCATCGCCGGCATCCGCGGCAACCGTCACCATGTCGACCCAGCCTCGCCCATCGCGCACGATGGCGCCCCATACGTTGCCCTTAATATCGAGATAGCCGCTCAGGGCGAGTTGGGCCGCGGGCACCTCGCGGTAGGCGCGCAACAGGTCTGCCGCCGCCTCGGTCATCGGCCGGTCCTCAGACCATGCGAGTCGAACCGCGATCGCGTTGTCTGTAGACGGCTCCGTCGCGCTGGCGGCCCGCTCGTCGAGCGCCTGCAAAAAGGTCCGAGCCGTGACGGCGGCGTTCTGACCGCCCATATCTCCCGCGCCTTCCGCTTGCGACACCGCCGCCGAGCCCGATCCCAAATCGGCAGTAGCGCCTGGACGCTGCTGCCGCGCAACACCCAGCCCCCAAAACGCCACCGCAATTGCCACGAGCAAACAGACGAGCACCAGCGGCGAACCAACAGGCCGCCTGCCTCCTACAGGCTGTTGATGCCGTCTTTGATCGCGTTCCATAGTTCTTCGACTTTGCTCTTAAACGCGACGATGGCGATAATCGCGATCACTACGAGCACGCCGACCAAGATGGCGTATTCGGTAGTGCCCTGCGCGCTCTCCTCCCGCAACAGCGCCTTGGCACGCTGGCGAGCGCGGATTGCCCGGCAAAAAGCCCGGCTCCAAGCCTTGCCCGCAATGTCGGTCATCGTGTTCATGTATTCCTCCCTACATCATCCCGCCTGCTCCCAGCAGCGGGCCCAATATGGACAGAAGCAACGCCGGCAAGATGAGCGTGCCGGTGGGAATTAGCAACTTGACCGGTGCGCGCTCGATCTCGCGCTCGACTGCGGCGCGATGGGCCGCACGGATCTCTCGACTTTGAGCAGCCAGCGTCTCGGCCAGCGGAGCGCCCAGGGCAAGCGCCTGCCCCACCGTGATGGCAAAGGTCTCGAGCGCCCTCACGTCCAAATCACGCGCGGCAGCCAACAGCTCGGCCTCGCGCGTCCCCACGCCCACCTGCCACGCCATGCAGGCTCGCTCAAGACGGACGACCAGCACCGACCGACGGTTGGCGCAGAAAATCTCGAGCGCCGCGTCAAACGAAAGGCCGGCAGAAAGCCCCAGGCGCACCACGTCGATCATCTCGGACACCTCACCCGCGCCGGGCCGCCCACCCCAATTGCGCCCTTCATTCGTGCGGTCAGGGCATCAATCACCAAGCGGCCCGCGGCAATGACCAGTACCGCCTCACGCTTGCACGTCTCTGCAATCTTGCGGGCATCCGCACGCTCCAAACCTGTCGCGGCAAATACGCTCAGGGCACACAGACAAGCCGCGACCCCGACCAGGGCGCTCATAACTCCACCCGCATAATGCGCCGGATAACTACCAGGGCAACGACGTTGAGGGCAAGCCCCAGCACCACGGCGCCCGCACCAGCCGGCGTCGCAAGACCGCGACGAAAGTCTGCCGAAAGCAAAGCCAGCACCGCGCACATGCCCGCCGGCATCGCCGCGACCATGTGTGCCGACATACGCGCCTGCGACGTCTTAACGTCCAGACGGCGTTTGAGCTCAATGCGCTCACCCACCATGCTCGACGCCTCGGACAGCAAGCCGGCAAGCGGAGCCCCGGTACGCTGCGATACTTTGAGCGCCAAGGTGACAAGCGAAAGGCCGGGAGCATCGATGCGAACGAGTAGGTCATCGAGTGCGTCAGTCGCCGAGATACCGCAATCGATTGCCGCCGCCACCCGCAAAAATTCGGTATGCACCGGTTCTTGCGCATGGGCGCCCACAAAGCGCATGCCCTGTGCCAGCGAATGCCCCGAGGCAAGCGACATGGATAACGCTGTGAATGCCTCGGGCATGGCCTCTTCTACATCATGCTGTTCGCGTCGGCGATCGAAGGTGTCACGCGCGGCACCCACGCCAAACGGCGCCACCAGCCCCAAGACAAAGCCGATGGGCGACAACGACGCAACGGCCAGCACAACGCTGCAGACACCGCTCGACAACAGCATAAATGCCAGACGAGCCGCGTTATCCTCAATAGCAAGCCCAAGGCGATCTGCGGGGATCAGCGACGCCCACGAGCGGGCAATCTTTGTCAGCAGGTCGTTTTCCGCCAACTCACGCGGCAGCTTCTCCGCCATCGATTCGAGCGTCTGGCGCGCCAGCTCCGCCGGCGGCATCCGCGGCACACGAGGCTCTGCCCCACACGCCGTCGCGACAGAAAGCCCCGCCAAACCCCCTACGACGAGGGGCACAGCGATCTCCATTCGTCCACCTCCTCTTGTGTGAGCGTCCCCGACCGCAGGCCTTCTGCGATAAACGGCGGCTCGCGGTCAAGCGTCCAGGTGCGCTCGGCGGCATCGAAAGTCACATAGCGCTCGAGCTCTACACCGCCCGACGCGGCGCGACGCACCCCCGAATACGAGGAGACGAAGCGCCTGCCATCGGCGTGGCGGCGGGCTTTGGCGTGTATCTGGCCGCCAAGCAGATTCAGGCCGACAACTGGGAGGATTTCTACACTCAGTTCAAGGCCGCCAAGGACTACCTCAACTCCTCCCGTCCTACCGCCGTCAATCTCTCCTGGGCGCTCAACCGCATGGAGCAGGTGGTGCTGGACAACAGGGACAAGAGCGTTCCCGAGCTCAAGGAGCTGCTGCAC
>CAJMPE010000083.1 GCA_905215275.1 uncultured bacterium
GCCCGCTGAGCTGGGCCTATGCCGGAATCTCTCCCACAGAAACCACCGAAGAGCCCAAAATTGCGTCAGCGACAGCATTTTGGGCGGTTGCAACGCTCCCGCCTCTTGGGTGGATCGCTTGCCGACTGCGCGACGGTGCCACTTTAGGTGGAATTTTCTATTGCCGGCAATCGAAAACGGCGATAGCCGAGGCTCCTGACAGCCGCTTTCTTATGGGTTAGACTGGGCTTCGAAAAATCCGATGAATGGGACAACTGCCTCCTGGCATCGTTGCCCCATTTTTATTTTGGCGTGTTATGGCCTCGACTGCCGGCACGCCAGATAGAGGTGTTCCGATGAGCCAAGAGATGATGGACAAAACCTGCCGAGGGTTTGCCGAGGCGTTGGCTGCACGCGAGCCTGTTCCCGGCGGCGGCAGCGCCAGTGCGTTTGTGGGAGCGCTGGGCGCCTCGCTTTGTGGGATGGTCGCTCGCTATGGGGCGACCAATCCTGCTCTTGCCGATCGTGCAGACGATCTGACGCGTGCATTTGCCCAAGCGGATGAGTTAGCGCAGGAGCTTGTGGGTCTGGTCGCCGAGGATGTTCGCGCCTACGGGCAGGTGTCGGCAGCGTATGGTATTCCGCGTGAGGACCCGACGCGTGCGGCTGCAATTCAGGATGCGTTGCACGTGGCCGCCATGCCGCCATATCGGATCATGGATGCCTGCGGGCGCGCGCTGGCGCTGCTCGAGGACATGGCCGATAAGGGCTCGCGCCAGTTGCTGTCCGATGTGGCCTGCGGTGCCGTGTTCTGCCGCGCCGCCATGCAGGGCGCGAGCTTGACGCTCTTTGCGAACACCACGTCTATGAAAGACCGGGCACGCGCCGAAGAGCTCGAGGCGGCGTGCGATGAACTGTTGGATACGTGGCTGCCGCGCGCCGATGCGCTGGCGCGCCGCGCTGCTGACGCCGCAAGGAAGAGGGGATAGCCATGGCAGAACTGCTGAAGGGTGCTCCCGTTGCCCGTGCTTTGACCGAGGAGCTCGCTGCTCGCTGCGCGGCTTTGCGTGAGCGCGGCGTTGTTCCGACGCTTGCTATCGTGCGCGTGGGCGAGCGCGAGGACGACCTATCCTACGAGCGCGGTGCCCTCAAGCGCTGCGAGAAGGTTGGCATTGAGGCTCGCCGCGTATTGCTTTCCTCCGATGTTTCGCAGGATGAGCTGCTGGCGGCCATCGAGGGCATCAATGCCGACCCTGCTGTTCACGGCTGCCTGCTGTTCCGCCCGTTGCCCGCTGGGCTTGACGAGGATGCAGTTGCCGCGGCACTCGATCCCGTCAAGGACGTTGATTCCATGACGCCGGCCTCGCTGCTTACCACGCTTTCGGGGCGAGGCGAGGGCTTTGCCCCCTGTACGGCCGAGGCCGTGCTGGCTTTGCTGGACCATTATGGCGTGGAACTGGATGGGGCAAAGGTCGCAGTCGTCGGTCGATCGCTGGTGATTGGCCGTCCCGTTGCCGCCATGCTTACGACCCGCAATGCCACAGTGACGACGTGCCATACGCATACGCGCGACTTGGCTGCCGAGTGCCGTTCTGCCGACATTGTTGTTGCTGCGGTTGGACGTGCGCGCACGATTGGCGCGGATGCGGTTCGCGAGGGCCAGACAATCATCGATGTGGGCATTAACTGGGACGAGGCCGCCGGCAAGCTGGTCGGCGACGTCGATTTTGATGCTACGGAGCCGATCGTTAACGCCATCACGCCCGTGCCGGGCGGCGTGGGGGCTGTAACGACAGCGGTTCTTGCCAAACACGTGATTGAGGCGGCGGAGCGCGCATCGAAATAGGCGTTTTGGGCTGTTTGAGGGGGTTAGACATATACCACGTGGGCAAAAAACGCCAAATATGAGTACTGTTGCCAAGATAGTCACATATGTTTTAGGTCATTTTGGCTCTCTATCGGTATTTATTATCGATAGAGAGCCTATTTTATTGGACTTATGAGGAATTACATTGTCAAGCTTTTGAACAAATGTAGATTATCGACACCTGCATTCGCTTAAATTGCTGCTACTAAATTTGTGACAGTACTCATATTTGGCATTTTTTGCCCACAGGGGCTGCCGGGGCGGCGGTTTCGCCCTTTTTGCGCCGAAGCGATACACTGTTGCCGTTTGATTTCTTCGCTCAAGGAGGATGCGCATGCCGTGCACAACGATTTTGGTTGGTAAGAACGCGAGCTATGACGGGTCGACCCTGGTCGCCCGCAACGAGGACTCGTCCAACGGGGTGTTTGAGCCCAAGCGCATGCGCGTAGTACATCCCGACGAGCAGCCGCGTGTCTACACGAGTGTCCTGAGCCACCTGACCGTTGAACTGCCCGACAATCCCATGCGTTACACAAGCGTCCCCGACGTTGTCCCGGGTCATGGCATTTGGGCCGAGGCCGGCTTCAACGAGCTCAATGTTGGCATGTCCGCAACCGAGACGCTCACCACCAACGAGCGCGTCCGCGGCGCCGATCCGCTTGTCGACTACGTGCCCGCCAAGGGCAACGAGGGCGAGGACGGCTACGTCCCGGCGCAGCCCGGCGGTCTGGGTGAGGAGGACATGGTGACCCTGGTGCTGCCGTACGCCAAGTCTGCCCGCGACGGCGTGCGTATCCTGGGCGACCTGCTCGAGCGCTACGGTACCTACGAGAACAACGGCATCGCCTTTAGTGACGTTGACGAGATCTGGTGGCTCGAGACCATCGGCGGCCACCACTGGATCGCCAAGCGCGTGCCCGATGACGCCTATGTGACCATGCCCAACCAGCTGGGTATCGACAGCTTTGACCTGGACGATGCCGAGGGCACCCAGGCAGATCATATGTGCTCTGCCGACCTGCGCTCCTGGATGGCCGAGTGGCATCTGGACCTGACGCTGGGCGTCGGGGGCGACGGTCCGGCGACGGTCTTTAACCCGCGCGAGACCTTTGGCTCGCACAGCGACAGCGACCATGTCTACAACACGCCGCGCGCCTGGTATATGCAGCGCTGCCTCAACCCCAGCGATGTATGGGACGGTCCCGACGCCGACTACACGCCCGAGAGCGACGACATCCCTTGGAGCCGCGTGCCCGAGCGCAAGGTGACCATCGAGGACATCAAGTACGTGCTTTCGAGCCACTACCAGGGCACGGAGTACGACTGCTACGGCAGCAAGGGCACGCCCGCCTCGCGCGGTGCCTATCGTCCCATCGGCATCAACCGCAACAGCCAGCTTGCCGTGTTGCAGCTGCGTCCCTATGTACAGCCGGCGTATCGCGCCGTGCAGTGGATGGCGTTTGGCTCTAACTCGTTTAACGCGCTCGTGCCGCTGTACGCCAATGTCGAGACCATGCCCGAGTACTATGCCGACACGCAGGCTCGCGTGACGTCCGAGAATTTCTATTGGGCAAATCGCCTGATCGGTGCCTTGGCCGATGTTCGCTTCCATGAGTGCGGTCGTGCGGTCGAGGATTATCAGGAAAAGGTCGGCGGCATGGGCCACAAGCAGATTCACGACGTTGACGCTGTCGTGGCCGCGCTGCCCGAGGCCGAGGTGCCCGCCGAGCTTGCCCGCGCCAACGAGGAGTTTGCCGAGCGCGTGCGGGTGGAGACCGATGCTCTGTTGGGCAAGGTCCTCTACACCACGAGCTGTGCCATGAAGAATTCCTTCGCGATGAACGACAATGTGAGGTAAAGCCGACCTTGCAACGAGCGAGCGGGGCAAACGCCGTCGAGGGCTTTGCCCCGCTCGATTCCTACCTTGGCGGTAAAACGATTTTGTGTCGTTCGCCCAATCTTGGGTACAAGAAGGCCAATGCAGTTGTTCATGATTGGAGCCAACCATGGTTATGAAACTCGATCAGCTTGTTAACGGTGCCATCAACGTGGGCTTTGGCGCCGCCGCCGTTGCCGTCGAGGGCGGCAAGAAGGTCCTTGACGACCTCAATACCAAGGGCGAGCAGGTCCGCAAGGATGCCGGCACCCCCGATATCGCCCGCAGCGTGTCTGACATGTTCGAGCAGGCGGGTGGCACCATCTCCGACCTGACCGAGCGCCTGGGCATGCAGGGCGAGACTGCGGCGCAGCGCGTGCTCGACGAGCTCATCCTGGCCCGCGTCCGCGTTATGACCGCCCCTGAGCGCACGGCCTTTTTGGCCCATGTGCGCGACATCGTCGATTCGGTCGAGGACAACGTGACCTCGGTGCCCGTCGAGTCCGTTGAGCCCGACGACGCAGAGGACGCCGAAGAGGCCGAGTAGCAGCGCAGATGGCAGATTCCACCACCGATTACAACAATCTAGATCCTTTGGGTGACGAGACGGCGGTTGTCGATGAGGTCGAGGCCGCCGTCTCGGGCGCTCGCAAGAAGCCGCGCGCTGTCGATATGGTGCCCGAGGAGCCCGACGCGATGGCGCCGGACGAGGAATACCAGCTCACGCCGGCGGGTCGTCGCGAACGCATCGGGCAAATCGTTCGCCTGGTCAAAAAGTACCGCGTATGGGATAACCTCACGCCGGTGCGCCTACGCCGCCTGCTCGAAGAGCTCGGCCCCATGTTCGTCAAGATGGGGCAGATTCTGGCTAACCGCTCCGAGATCTTGCCGCAGCGGTTTTGCGACGAGCTGCGTCGCCTGCGCTCCGACGTAGAGCCGGTGCCGTATGAGGTAGTGCTCCGCTGTCTGGAAGAGGAGTACGGCCAGCGCTTGGGGCAGATGTTCGACGCCATCGACCCCAACCCGCTCGGTAGCGCGTCGCTCGCGCAGGTGCACCGCGCCCGCCTGGTGACCGGCGAGGACGTGGCCGTTAAAGTGCAGCGCCCCGGTGCGCAGCAGGTGATGGCGCAGGACATCGACATCATTCGCTCGGTGGTGCGCATCGTTTCCAAGTTTGTCAACACCGATCAGTTTGTTGACCTGCACGGCGTGGTCGAAGAGCTGTGGACCTCGTTTCGCGAGGAGACCAACTTTTTGGCCGAGGCCAAAAACCTCAACGATTTCTATGAGTTCCATAAGAGCGTCCATGGCGTGTCGTGTCCTAAGTCCTACCTGGATCTTTGCACCGAACACGTGGTGGTCATGGACTACATTGACGGCATCTCGATTGCCGATCCCGAGCGCCTGGTGGCCGAGGGCTATGACCTGGAAAAGATTGGCTCGGCGATTGTCGAGGACTATTCGACGCAGGTGCTCGACGACGGCTTTTTCCATGCCGACCCGCATGCGGGAAACATCATCCTCAAAGATGGCATCGTTTACTTTATTGACCTGGGCATGGTCGGGCGCATGTCGAGCCACGACCGCGGTATCGTCAAGGACATGATTTTCGCCGTGGCCGAGGGCGACGTGCCCAAGCTCAAGGATTCGCTTATGCGCTTTGCCGTGACGCGCGGCGACTCGGCCGAGCTCGACCATTCGGCCTTTTTGTCCGATCTGGACTTTATCGTCGCCGACTTTGCGGGTCTTGACCTTAAGGATCTTGATATCGGCGAGTTTTTGACCTCGCTGCTAAACCTGGCGCGCAAGAACGACGTTGAGCTGCCGAGCGTGGTGACAATGTTCGCGCGCGGCATGGTGACGCTTGAGGGCCTGCTGACCGAGTACATGCCCAACGTCAATATGATCCAGATTATCCAGACGCACATCAAAAACGAGAAGAGCACCTATGCGCGCGTGCGCGAAATGGGGCGCGATCTTGCCGCGAGCAGCTATCGCGCGGCAAAAGGCTCGCTCGAGGCGGCCGAGTATCTGGGCTTGGCGTCGCGCATGCTCACGCGCGGCCAGCTTAAGGTGAACACGCAGATCATGAGCAGCGATAAGGCGCTGCGGCAGCTGGGCGGAATTATCGACCGCATGTCGATGGCAATTGTGATCGCCGGCCTGTTTATCGGTTCGTCGGTGGTGTACTACGCGCGCATCGAGCCGGTTGTGTTTGGTATCCCGGTCATTGGCTTTATGGGCTACGTGAGCGCGCTGGTGCTGGCGCTGATGCTGGGCCGCGAGATTTGGCGCAACAGCCACGGCGGCAAGCGTTAACGATTTCCCAGGGTCGGGGAAACGGGTTATTTTGCCTTGCGTCACGCCGGCGTGGGCTGGTTCGAACAAAACTATGCCGGTTTACGGGGCTGGAGTGCCGAACCTCGACCATGCCGGAATCCGTTCTTTTAAAACCGCAGGTAGATGAGTCGTTTGTTTTTAAAAATGACAGGTATGGTTGCGAGGCGCTGATTCGGCGCCGTAATCCGGCATAGTTTTGAAACGGGCTGTTCTTGCAAGGTCCGACGACAGTCCTTCCTATCGCAAACCATAGCTTTTACCTTGGGCTTCGCCTGTGTGCGGGGCCCTTTTGCGTGGTACCATACTGACAGTAATAATCGATGGCCTAGATGGTGGTGCGGAGACGCACGAATGCGCGGTTTTCCTGCGTGTTTGGGAGAATCGGGGTGCAAATCCCCGGCTGTACCAGTAACCGTAATTCCTCTTGGCTCGGGATGTTCGCATCGCAGATCGGACGATGCGCCCGGGCCGTTAAGGTTAAGTCGGATCGCCTCCCATCTTGTACGCGACCGCGGCGTATGCTGCCGGTACGCGTTGGGCTCTGGAGGGAAGGGGGACCCCGATGGGGGTACTCGAGCGCAATGTGCGCGATGACGTGGGGCAGCCGCTGGGCAATGCTCCAAGTTCAGACAATAGGAGACAAATGGATATGTTTGAAGACGAGCGCCAGCGCGCCTCGTGGCGTCGCCATGGAGCGATTGCCCGCGACGTAGCCAAGCGCGGTCTGGTGGCGTTCCTGGCTTTTGCCATGGCTTTTGGCACCACGCCGGCGCAACTTTGGGCCGAGGGCGCCGAGGGCATTGCCGAGGCCGTGGCGCAGGCTGCGACGGGCGGCGAGGGCGCGGCGGTCGACGAGGGCACTGCTGCCGGCGCCGACGCGAACAGTGCAGCGAGCGCTGCTGACGATGGTGTCGACGCAGATCAGGGCGCAACCGCGAGTGTCGCGAATGGTGATGACGCCGCCACGGGCAACGCGACTGAGTCCGAGAACTCTGCGGCGGCGCCTGCTGCTTCGGAGCAGAAGAACGCCGTTGCCGCCGCGTCCGCCACAACGCTTTCGAGCGAGGCCAAGGTTTTCATCCAGGACACCAAGGATAAGGACAGCTCCTATTCCACGAAGTCGGGCGCGCTCAGCGCGGGCGATACGCTCTGGGCAAATATGTACGATGAGGTCGAGGACGACTGGTACGGCACTTCGACTGAGTCCGTTGCCAATCCCGGCACCTGGACTTACACCTGGCTCGCCGGCACGACCAGGGCCAGCAGCAATGTCGCCGACTACACCGAGGTCGTAGGCCACGAGCAGTCGCTCACCGTCACCGCCGCGATGGAAGGCAAATATTTCATCTGCAAGGTAACGGTTGATGGCAAGGATTACTTCGGCCCCTCGGTTTCGTACGGCTCGGGTGTCAATGCCAACTACATTCCTGGCCCCGTGCTGGGTGCCGGTCAGATGGAGCTTAACAGCGTCAAGCTGAATAGCGACACGCCGAGCATAGGCGATACCCTGACGGCGACTCCGTACATAAGCTATTATCAGCAAGCCCCCGCCGATGCCAAGGTCACCTACACGTGGTCCGCATCCACCTCGCAGTACTCGGGATTTACCAAGATCGAGGGCGAGACGGGCGCTACGCTCGTGGTGGGCGACGACCTTGAGGGCAAGTACATCAGGGTCGAGGCCAACGCTGGCGTCAACACGGTGAACAAGACCACTTCCAGCAAGGTCAAACAGGCCGGTGCGGTCGAACTTTCGGCCGTGTCCATCGTTAACCCCAAGGACAACACGAGCGTCTTTGCGGTGGGGGATACCGCTAAGGCCCGCGCCAAGGAGAAGGGCGGCGCGTACGGCGCGTTCGTCGACGCGAGCAAGCTCAACTATCAGTGGCAGAGCTCTGACACTAAGGGCGGCACGTATACCGATATCGCGGGCGCCACGGGTGAGACCCTCGAGCTTACCGACGCTTTGGGTGGCAAGTACCTCAAGTGCAAGGTGTCTTCGAAGATCGGCTCTTCGAGCTTGACCAACTCGACGGGTGCTCTCGTTGCTGCCGCCGGTTCAATTAATGTCACGAGCGTGACCATGAGCCCGACTTCGGGCAAAGTCGAGGTTGGCTCCACGATTACGGCGACCGCCAAGGTGGGTTCCACCGACGTTACCACCGATTCGCATGTCACGTGGCAGTGGTATAAGGGCAAGTCGAATACCGCCAGCTCGTGTAACACGCCTATCGAGGGTGAGACCGGTAACACCCTGACGGTGACCGCCGCCCTTAAGGGTTGGTACGTCGTGGCCAAGGCCAACGGCGGCTATGGCGAGCAGAAGCCGTACTATGCGGCGGGTCCTGT
>CAJMPE010000084.1 GCA_905215275.1 uncultured bacterium
GAGCGTTGCTGCCTAGGCTAGCCCCTTGTCACACAAACTACCGAAGCCTCCAATTTTGTTGCAAAAACACTTGCAACATTTTACAAATTCCTGTGTTTTTACTGTGTGGTTATAACTTATTGGCAATCTAATTTTTAACACGCTCGGAAAAAAATTTACAGAATCTAAACTATATATGTTGGCTAAAACCGGAATAAAAGGAGTATCAGCATGAAGTCGTTAACCAGAACGGCATATCGTGCGATCGCTGCGTTTGTTACCGCTGCGTTTGTCTTGATAGGCCTCGCGTCGCCTGCTTTTGCAGACGGCGCTACCAGCACGATCACCAATGCCCGCACCGGTGCAAGCTACAACGATCTTGCCACCGCCACCGCCGAGGCGGAAAGCGGCGACACCATCAAGCTCGGCGAGGGCAACTACACCCTCTACGGCGTGAGCTCCGTGGGCCACACCAAGGACAAGGACCTCACCTTTGTGGGCCAGGGAAACGATAAAACCGCATGGAACATCGGCGCACTCGTGCCCGATCCCGCCAACTTTGGCACCGAGTACAACGGCGACTATTCCTTCGATGGCGCCGGCACTGTAACGTTCGAGAAGATGACGCTGCGTTCCGGCAACGCAGACTACCTTGGCTTCATCCGCGCCAATAAGACTGTCGTTGACCATTGTGTCATTAACGGCAAGACGTTCTACTGGGGCTACACCTCCGCTGAGTTCAACAGCACTACGTTCAACGCCCCTGATGGAGACTATTCCCTGTGGACCTACAGCTCGCCGGTCATGACGTTTGACACCTGCACCTTTAACGCAACCGGTAAGGTCATCAACGTCTACAGAGAAGCCAGCACGCAGGACATCACCGTTAACGTGAATAATTGCACGTTCAACTCGAATGGCGACAAAGACAAGCAGGCGTTGAATATCAACGACTCTCTTATGGGGGACCACAAGTTCATCCTCAACATTACTGGCAATAATACCGTCACGGCTGCGCGCGACAGGACCACCTGCTCGCAGCTCTTTGGCTTTGGTGGCAAGTCGGGCAACAACACCGGCCGTACCGATGTCAAGATTGACGGCACTCTCGTGTGGTCCAAAAAAGGCGAGACGTTCAAAGGCGAGAAGAAAACCCACAGCTACACCGACGGCGAGCATGACAACGCCTACGATGTCGCCTACACCGAGTGGGCCTCTGACAATGCCGGTACTTGGACTCGCACGGGGACCCCTAAGTGCAAGTACTGCGGCTTCGTCAAGCCTGATTTCGTGGAGAAGGCCTACGATCTCTCCTACGACCTGAACGGCTCCGAGGATGAGCAGGCTGCCGAATTCGCACCCGTTAAGTGCGTCACCGAAGCCGAGGTTACGGCCGAGCAGCCGGTGCGCAAGGGCTACTCCTTCGTGGGCTGGAACACCGCAAAGAATGGCTCCGGCACAAGCTATGCCGCGGGCGTTACGGTTGAGCTTTCCGCTCCTGTGACGCTGTTCGCCCAGTGGAAGAAGGACGAGCCCGCGCCCAAGCCTTCCGACAACAAGCCTGCCGGCAAGCCTGCAAATAAGACCAAGGCAAACGAGCAAGCTCTGCCCAAAACGGGTGACGGCACTTCCAGCGTCATCGCTGCAATGGGTGTTATGGCGATTGTCTGCTTTGCCGCCAGCGCTGTCGCGTCTAAGGTTCGCAAGTAATTTCAACTTCGAAACACGCCGCAGCAACTTGTTGCAACGCAAAGGGGTCCGCACCGCAAAAGGTTCGGACCCCTTTTTGCACAAAAAGCTGTGGCGAGGCACCCACGATGACTAACCGGCTGCGTCCGTCGTCAAGATTCGCAGCCCCGGCCACGCTCCGCCCCACCGCACCAAACACGGGGCACATGGCCCACCCTTACGAGTCACTTGCGCGTACAGTAAAGGCGGGTAATCCATAGGCGGTAACAGATCAGGAGCTCTGGCTATCGGCGTTTCCGATTGTCGGCTATAGGTACGGGCGCCTAGTCCACCTGGAACGTCGGCAACAGCGTATCGATAATCTTCGACCCCATGTCGCGGTTTGCAGTCGAGTACTCCAAATGCGCCGTGGCAATCGTCGAATCCGTGACGATCGTCTTTTCGTAAATGATCGTGTCGCCCTCGCGCCACGAGACCACGTACCAGTTGTCGCCCTCTGCGGTATAGAGGTCGGCCTTGCCCGAGGTGTCCGCGTCGACGAACATCTCGTGTGCGGTTTCTTCGTTAATGTTGACGTAGCCAAACAGGTTGATCACAAAACCCGTCTCCGGATCCTCATACCTGGCGCCACTGCCGCTGGGAGTATCTTCCATCTCAAAGCGATTGGGAATCGACATGCTATAAGGATGCATGTCGTTCGTGTACGTATGCACGTCGGTCAGGTAATCGTCCAAATCAGCCGAACCGTAGTATGCCGACTCGTTCTCGGGAACGGCCTCGTCATCCGACGACGAGGATTCCTTAGACTTGGACTTGTCGCTCTTCTTCTTGGCAGAAGAATCTTTCTCGTCCGAAGACCCGGTATCGATCACCGAGATTTGCGTGTCAGAGCTCTTGGACCCGTTAAGCATCGTGAGCGCAAACACCGTGCCACCCCCAAGGAGTACCACGGCGGCACACGCCACCGCGATGACAACCGGAGCTTTGCTCTTAGACTTTTGAGGCGCGAGCGCGACCGGCGGCATCGACTGGGTCAGGCCCGGGGCAGAGGAAGGACCAGCGCCCGCGGACGTCGGCGCGGAACCGCCAGCCAGCGAAGCCCCACAGTGCGTACAAAACGTCGATCCATCAGGCACTTGCTGTCCGCATTTTTGACAGAACATCGTTCGACCTTTCGTGGTTTAGCTTTTGTCACAGCCAAGTCTAAAACCTCAAGCCAGCATCGCTGTTGCGCAACATTGGGAGCATCAACCAAACCGCACGCTTGCCCAGCACCAGGCCCACCTTGCGGCAAGCCCGCACACGCAAACATGGGACATATGGCCCACCTTTCGAGACTCCCGGGCAGCACAAGCTGGGGCATATCTATAAGTAAGGAACCCGTTGGGGCACGGCCGCGCAACGGCCACAAGCGATGAACGGAGGTATAAGCCGCACAGTACACAGAGACATCCGCCGCCAGCGCAATCAGCACCCCAACAGCATGCGGCGCCGTGATGTCATCGGCAGACAAGGAGGACGCCACCATGAAGAAAAAGACCCTATCGATCCTTTCCCTTTGCATCGCCCTCTTTGCCGCGTTTGCCCTTGTCGGCTGCGGCGGGAACGCATCGGGCGGGAGCAGCAGCGCATCCAAGAGCGAAAGTAAGGAAAAGGCCCCCGCAGCCGCAAAGACTGACTTCATTTGGTTTAAGGTCGAGATGCCCGAGAGCGTTGGCGTAAGCGACTCCGCTGGCAAGAATGCCGACAGGGTCCAGCTCACCTTCCCCGAAGACGAGAACGGTTCGGCCGATCGCTTTATCCCCGTTTGGAAAAAAGCGCTGACGGCAGAGGAATCCCACGCCGACCAGGCAGAAAAGAAAGGTGATACGTTCCAGTGGAAGGATGGCGGGTCCGTCGAGTATAACGGCAGGACGTGGCTCGTCGGAACGTACGAGGACAACAGCGGCGTCTCAACCCTCCTCTTTACCGACGTTGAGCCGGGAAGCGTCTACGTCCTCATCTCGAACTTCGATCCGCATAAGAAAGAAGCCGAGGCGCTCCTCAACTCCATCGAGTTTCCCGATGACATGGCGAAGGCAGTTGCCGAGGCACGCGAAGTCGAGATTTCGAGCATCGAGATCAAGCATTAGGGGATCGCACGCAGCATCGCATGCGCAGTCATTAAATGATCGGACGCCCAGCCAGGGTAGAATCGGATCGGCCGGCCCTCCCCTCTTTTACGCCCGAGCATATTGCCACTTGTCGGCGCAAATCAGGCCCCCAGAATGGGACACATGGCCCACCTGAACGAGCCGCTCGCGCGTACAGTAAAGGCAGGTAATCCATGGGCGGCTACAGATCGAGGAGGACACGACCATGAAAAAGAAGGCCTTTGCGATTCTCACCCTCTGCATCAGTCTCTTTGCCGCAGTTGCCCTGGTGGGCTGCGGTGGCAGCGGCGGCGCTACCGGAAGTGGCGGTGGCGGCGGAGCAGAAAAGCCAGCCGTGGATATGAGGACCGACTTCATTTGGTTTAAGGTCGAGGTCCCCGAGGGCGTCGAGATCACCGACGTTGCCGGCGACACGGCCGACAGGGCCCAGTTTAAGTTCACCGAGAGCGAGCACGCCAGCGATCGCTTCATCCCCGTCTTCGACTCTGACAAGAACGCCGACGAGCTGTTCGACTACGAGGCAAAGTGGAAGGCCAACTCCGGATGGACCGAGAGCGATCCCGTTAAGTACAACGGCAAGACCTGGCGCAGCGCCTACTTTACGCACTCGGGCGGCGTGACGACCGAGTACTTCACCGACGTTGACGGCGGCAGCGTGTACGTGCGCATCGACAATGTCGAGGGGCACAAGGACGCCGTCGAGACCATGATGAAGTCACTGGAGTTTGCCGACGACATCGCCGAGGCCAAGACCGAGGCCATGGACGTTAAGCTCGAGGATATCGAGATTAAACGCTAAAGCTCCAACGGCATGCAGCAGCGCCGTTTTAGCTCAGCCGGGATGCAAGGTGCAACTCCTTGCATCCCGGTTTTTTGTGTTCGAAAACGCCCGGTCACATCACCATATTGAGCACGTTGACGAACTCCTGGGCCTGGGAACGGCTGCTCAGCCTGTAGGAACAGGCGGTCAGCAACCTATTACGGAGGAGCACGCGCTTACCCTTGACCCTGTTGACACCCGTAATGTCCTTGAGGTAGACGATCTTGGTATGGGTACCGAAGAAGTTGTTCTTCACGACCGCCTCGATACGATTGGGATAGATGCTTATTCCCTTGAAAACGCCGGCACCCTTATCGTGAAACAGCAACGTGTTGTTATCCATGCGCGCCACCCCCATGGAGTTCGATAAAACCATCTCTATGACCACATTTTAGTCACCGCAAACCCTTTTCGCGGTCGTGCGCAGAGCACCAAATCGTGTCCGCACGAGGCTTTAAACTAGAGACAATAAAGATGTTCGATGCGCTTGGTGGGCTCTTAGGATGTTCCTCAAATCGCCGGCATCGGAGGAGGTCTTACATGGTTTACGCATGGGAATTCGAGTTCTTTGATTCGGACGGTATGGTCGATGCCGTGCCATGTGGCTCGCTGGGCGGAGGAGGAACGTTTGGCTCCGATCTAAACGACGCTGTCAAAAGCGCCGCCGATTTTCTCGCATGTATGGTCGACGATCACCTTATGGGCGGCGTCGATCTTCCCGCGCCGGACTTTGGACACCAGCCACAACACGGCGGCAAGATTATCGCCGTGGCCGTCAGCCGCGAGCTCGGCGACATCCCCGCCGTCACCGCAGCGGATGCCGCGCGCATGCTCGGTGTTAGCTCAGCACGGGTATCGCAACTGATAAATGCAGGAATGTTGGATTCATGGAAGGACGGCACCAAGCGCATGGTGTCCAAATCTTCCATCGAGGCACGACTCGCCGACGCACCAAAGGCAGGGCGCCCGAAAGAAATGCCTGTTGCCGTGTAAAGAGACGTCTAGGCATACCATTTTGGCATATTGACCATTGAATTCTCTCGATTCGCGACGCACTGCGTCGCGAATCGAACTGAACATATTGCCGCTGATTGCCACGCATCTCCAATCCGAAGTGCAAGAGGAGTTTTCCATGACAGGCATCAATCAGGCCATCACCGAAAGCGCACCTAAAGTGCGTTCTGCCGAGGACATGGCCACACGACGCAAGAGCGATTCGGAGGGATTTCTGCTCATCTCGCCAGCGCCCCCTACAACGAAACGTGGACACACGTCGAAACCAGCGCTACGCGACTGCATCTACGGACTTGCCGTTGGCGACGCGCTGGGCGTTCCTTACGAGTTCAGGCCTCGTGGCACGTTCGAATGCACGGACATGATCGGCTACGGCACGCACGGGCAGCCCGCCGGCACCTGGAGCGACGACACATCTATGACGCTTGCTACCTGCGACTCGATTAGGGAGCTCGGGCATATCGACGCCTCAGACATGCGCGACAAGTTCGTAGGCTGGATTGCCCGTGGCGAGTATACGATCGACGGCGTTTTCGATTACGGCGGCACGACCGCCCGCGCCTTGCACACCGGCAAAGGAGGCTCCGGCGAACGCGACAACGGTAACGGTTCGCTCATGCGCATCGCTCCCCTGGCGTTCACCGATGCGACAGACGAAGAGATCAGCGAGGTCTCCGCGATTACGCACGCCCACAGAACGTCGACCGACGCGTGCATCATATTTGTCGAGCTGATGAGAAGCGTGATGAAAGGCGCGCTTCCCTCATGGGTGCTCCAGCTGAAAGACGTGCCCGAGCGTGAAATCAGGTCTGGCGGCTTCGTGCGCGACACCCTTAAGGCCGCCAGCTGGTGCTTTGTCAACACCAACAGTTACGAGGATTGCGTCCTTGCCGCCGTCAACCTGGGCGACGACACCGACACCACCGCAGCCGTTGCCGGCGCCCTCGCCGGCACGGCATACGGTCTCAAAGCCATCCCGCAGGAGTGGATTGACACCCTGCGCGGTAAAGAGCTGATTGAGCAGTGTTTGTTTTAGGGCTCACATACGATAGGAACTGACCAGGGGGCACCATGGAAAGAGAGGTCGCAAATATAGACGAGTTCCAAGTGGACGAAAACGGGATTCCGCTATTTCCAGCAGGGCTGAAGGAAGAAGCCAACCTTTATGTCCTCCCCGATGGGCGTTACCTCCCCTGCGGGGTCTACAGGACCGCGGACGGCGGTTCGCTCATTTATGAGCCATCCGAACTAAGCTTCTTCGGGCAGATGCTTGCTCAATTCAAAGAGTACTAGAGGTTTGATCGCCCGTTAGATCGACACTGCTCCAAACCATGGGATGGGTAGGATGCCTCCCACCGCGGCCTGTGAGGTAAAATCTTGACTGCCGCGGAATCCGCCTGCGGGCAACGCTCCGATCTCCGATTGGGGTGAAGCCTATGAACTTGTTTCTTGAAATCCTGCGCCTCTCGATGTATGCGACCGGCATTGCCCGGAACCTCTACTCAATCTGGCGGGAATATAAGCAGTAACGGATAGCGAAGGGAGTCATGAAAAGGGCCGGTTGCAGCCGGCCCTTTAGACGATAATACCTGCGTTGCCCGCGCTTCCGAAGTGTGACTAGCTGAGGAGCGGGTTCCGCGGCACAACCTGATTTTACCCAGCGAGGCGGATCTTTTGCAGCCGCTCCACCGTTTATTTACATCTACCACCACAAGCGGATTCCGCACGAACGAGAGCAAAGAAACAACGCCGGCGCGGCCAACAGAGCAGACAATCCATGCGACCAAAGAAATAGAAAAGCGCCCGCGGCCTCGGTTCCCCACCCAGGTCTAGGCGCTTTTCTTGACACCATCGCACCACATCCGCCATCGCCTCCGGCCCGACACTCATAAAAATGCAAGCGGGAAACGACCTCAAGATCACCAACAACAGCTTCAAGCAAGCGCTTGGGCAACTGTCGCAACACGAGCGCCCATAAATAGGGGCCAATTAATAAGTAAGAGAGCCTTGCCACCAATTGTCATTCAGGCACGATCAGCCAATAGGTCAAATGGCAACTAACGGGTGTCAGATATACCAATATACGCAAGATTAACTGCTAGAATGCAATGGTGGACAGGCTCACCAACGTCGTGGAAGCATAAGGTAAGGAGTGCGCATGATTGCTGTCGACTACAGCTCCTCAACGTCATTTAATGAGGATGCTTTCGAACAAGGCATCATTGACCACTTGCAAACGAGCCTGGGGTACGAGCACCTCTATGGACCCGATGTCGCTCGTTCCTCCGACGCGTTTGACGACGCCTTCCTACCTGACGTCATTGGGCCCGCTCTTGAGAGCATTAACCCCACGCTCAATCGACGTGCGATTGATGCCTCAATAACCAGACTAAAGGAAATCGAGGGCAGCGACCTCATCGCCAAGAACAGCATCTTTATGGACATGCTCCAGAACGGTGTGGAGACAAGCTGGTTTGACGGCAAAGAAGAGCATACGGACATCGTGCGCTTGGTCGATTACGACAATCCCGAAAAGAACTGCTTCCACGTTGTTAACCAGTGGACCTACATCGAGTGTGGCACCAACAAACGTCCAGATGTCATCGTATTCGTTAACGGTCTTCCGCTCGTTCTCTTTGAATTGAAGTCGCCCGCTCGAGCCGACGCTGACAGCGAAGATGCCTACCAACAGATTCAAAACTACAAACGACAGATTCCA
>CAJMPE010000085.1 GCA_905215275.1 uncultured bacterium
AGAGCGAGAAGGGCGCCTCGTCGGCCGGCAAGCCAAAGCGGTCGATGACGAGCTGGGCGCGACGCAGCGCCTCGGCACGGTCGATGCCGGCAAGCTCCAGGCCAAAGGCGACCTCGACGAGCACGGTGTCCTTGCAGATTTGGCGGTCGGGGTTTTGGAAGAGGGTTGCGACTTCGCGGGCAATGCGGCTCGTGGGGACGGCTGCGGTATCCAGTCCCGTGACGCGCACACTGCCTGAGGCGGGCTTAAGCAGGCCTGTGAGCAGCTTGGTGAGCGTGGTCTTGCCGGCGCCGTTTTGGCCGACGATGCCCACGAGCTCGCCGGGATAGAGGGTCAGGTTGAGGTCGTGGACGGCGGCGCCGCCATTGGGATAGGCAAACTCAACGTGATCGAAGGTGAGCACGGGCTCGGCGTCCTTGGCGTGCGGGCGCAACGACGGTGCGTGCGGTGAGCCGGCGGGTGCCTGAATGTTGCTGCTTGCGTGTGCGGGGTCGACGATGCCCGTAATCAGGCGCTCGGCCTCATCAACATCCAAACAGGGAGTGCCGCTGGCCAGGCCATCGGCCTCGAGGCTGTTGAAAATGCGCGTGACACGCGGGCTATCGACACCGATGGCGCGGAGCTCATCGGCGTGCGCGAAGACCTCGTGCGGCTCGCCCTGTAGCGCGATTTCGCCATGATTGAGCACGAGCACGCGGTTGCAATACTCCGAAAGCAGGGCGACTTTTTGCTCAACGACGACGATGGTGATGCCGAGTGCGCGGTTGGCCTCGCGTAGGGTCTCGAAGACCAGCGTGGAGCTGGCGGGGTCGAGCGCCGCGGTGGGTTCGTCGAGCACGAGCACACGCGGACGCATGGCGAGGATGGCGGCGATGGCAACCTTTTGCTTTTGGCCGCCCGAAAGTGTGGCAATCTCGCGGTCACGCAGGTCGCTAATACCGACGGTCTTAAGCGTCTCGCTCACACGTTGCTCGATCTGGTCGTGGGGAACGCCAAAGTTCTCCAGGCCAAAAAGCATTTCGTCCTCAACGACCGAAGCGACCATCTGGGTATCGATGTCCTGCAACACGCTGCCGACGATCTGCGATATGTCGGTGAGCGAGACCTCGCAGGTGTCGTGGCCGTCAACTAACACGGAGCCATAAAAGGCGCCGGTGTAGTGGTGAGGTACGGCGCCCGACAGACAGGCGGCAAGTGTGGACTTACCGGCGCCCGAAGGCCCGATAATGCCGATAAAATCTCCCCTGTTCACGCCGAGCGAGATATGCTTAAGCGCCTGCTCGGTCTGCGTGCCATAGGAGAACGAGACATCGTCGACGTTGATGATCGTTTCCATGGATACCTTTCATAGTCATCGGGGACGTTCTTAAATGACTAGTCGTTTAAGAACGTCCCCAAAAGCTCGTTGTTTGGGACAGTCTTTGGTGGTGAAGCACGGAGACGGCTTTACGAGGGGCCCCAGGTTGGCGCGAAAGAGGAGCGAAGCGTACTTGGGTACGCGAGCGACGAATGAACGCCAAGATGGGGTGGCTCGTAAAGCCGAGCAGGTTAGTTGAGCATCAGGGCCTTCTGGATGGGCAGATAGAGAGCGCCAACCAGGATGGCGTTAAAGACGGCGGTCATAGCGACGACGGGCAGCATGGCAGCGGCGAGCTCGCCCACCACGCCGAGCATGGCCATCTTGATGACCATGAAGATGACGCCCGAGACAAAGGTGGTCACGAAGGTTGCGACGATGGCGACGGCAGGCTTAACCTGGCCGTCCTTGGCAGCAGCGTTGACAATGACGGCCATGAGCATGGCGGCGATGCCCTCGGCGGCAAAATCGACGAACGGCGAGGTAGTGGTGATCTGGATCACGGCGGCCGAGATGAGGCCGATAACGAGCGCCTGGCCAATGTTGGGACGAACGACCAGGATAGTGAGGCAGAAGGCCGAGATGATGAACTCGGGGCTGATCATGCCGCCCGAGATGCCGGAGATGGCCTTGCCGACGGTGAAGTTGAGGATGAAGCCGGCGGCAAGCAGGATGGCGAGCAAGACGAGGGCGCGGACGTCGAGTTTGCCGCGGTCGGCGGTCTGGACGGTGCGGGGCTGGGCGGTGGTGGTGTTCTGAGACATGGTGAAAATCCTTTCGGAAGGGAAGTGCAAGAGAAGAAAGCGGAGGCGCGTGATGCGAATGCGATTGGGCTCGAGATAGAAAAAGGCCCCCGGTCGAAACCGGAGGCCTTCCAATCACCTAGAGCGCAAAAACAGGCGTGAGGGACTCACTGTCGACCGATCGTATTCGCATCACGCCACCACCAGTTGTTGAGAGACGTCATCGTGTTCTTCATGTTGGTGGCTCCTTTCGTGATGCCATGGCACGGTCGCACCTAGTTGCTGTTGCGCTGCACTATAGCACAGCAAAGTGTGTGCGGGGAAATCTTTTTTGAAAAGATTTCGGCGACGTTTCCCGCCGGTCGAATGGGCGGCTGGGTGGGCGGGCGACTTTGGCCATCCCGCCCGCGCCTTAAGGTGTGGGGTTCTTAGGCCTTCTTGCGACGATAGAGCACGAAGCCGCAGACACCGATGACGACGACGGCGCCAACGGCCATGCCGGCCATGTTGTTGCCCTCGGACTTCTCCTCGGTGGCCTTTTCCTCTTCGACTTCGGGCTCGGCTACATCCTCATCCGAGAGGGCCTCGTCGGCGTAGGTGATGGACTCGACCAGGCAGTCGTTGTCGGCATCGTAGTCGCTCGGGACGAACTCCTCGGAGAAATCCTCCTCCTTGAGGTAGTCACGCATCTCCTCGAGCATGGCCTTGCACTTGACGTAGGTGTTTTTGGTGGCAGCCTTGCCGGCCTTGTTGGCCAGGGTGGTGCGGGCCTCGGTGTCCTCGGCGGCCTGCATGGCCTCGTCGACGGTCAGGTTCTGCTCGATGAGCTCCTTCTGCAGGGCGTCGAGGTAGGCGCGGACGCCGGTAGCGCAGTGATCGCGGTTCTCATAGGCGAGCGTGTTGATGTCCATGAGGACGTAGTTGATGGAGTTCTTGGGCTCCTCGTTGTTTACAACGTCTTCCTCTTCGCAGTGATCGAAGGAGACACCCTGATCGCTAAAGTAGGGGCTGACCTCGGTGAGCAGTGCGGAGTAGAGGGGGATAGCGACGGAGAACTCGGCGTTGGAGAGCATCTCCCACTGGATGGTCGCGATTTCGGGGTCCATGCCGTGGCGGATCTGGAAGGTGTGGATCTCGGTGTTGCGGTTGGAGCCGATAGCATAGGCGCCGTCGGTGTTGGCGTTGAGACCGGCGACATTCTCGCCGCGAGCAGCGAAGCTGCGGATCATCTCAAAGGTGTTCCAGTCGGACTTGCCGGGCTGGAAGAACAGCGGCTGCATCTCGTGGACCAGGGCGCCGGTCGTGGCGCGAGCGTCTTCACGCTCGTCCTTGACGATCTCGTAGTCAGTGCCTTCAGCCAGCGGGGCCATGAAGTAATCGCGACCCTGGATATAGCGCGACCACTGGTGCATACCGGCCTCGCCGATCTCCTCGCCGTAGGTCTTGGCGACGTCGAACTTGCCGTCAGTGTACTCGGCAAAGCCCTTCTCCTTAGGCATGGACTCGATGCCCTCGGAATGGAGACAGTTCTCGGTGTCATCGAGGTCGACGTTATAGGTGAGGTTGCCGATGTTGGGGTTAAGCGAGGCGATGTCGTCGGCGAGCCTCATGGCAATCCACTGATGGCCGGAAAGCGCGGCGAACAGCCAGGTCTCGGTGCTGTCGGCGATGATGATCTGGTCGTTGGAGCAGACGCCCTGCTCGTCGATCAGGCTGCCGATGAGCTCGACGCCCTCGCGGGCCGTGGCGCTCTCGCCCAGGATGACGCTGGCATAGCTGTACTCGCCAATGCCAGTCTCCTCGGTGATGGGGTCGGCTTCTTCGGCCTTCTCGTTATAGGAGGTGCTCAACGTGGCAGAGCAGGAGACGCCCTTCTCGTTGATGCCGGCTTCGGAATATGCGTCGTAGCGATCTTCCCACTGCGAGGGGTTGTCGCGAACGAAGGTGTAGCGGTAGGTTGCGCCCTTGGACTTGTATTCAAAACCGGACTCGACCGATGTGTACTCGTCGCCGTCCTTGTGTGCGGGCTCAATGCCAAAGTGCTTGACATAGCGCGGACCGAAGTCCTCGGAACGGCCATAGTACGTGTTGCCGTCTGCCGTGAGCTTGCTACCCATGTAGATCTGGGTGCAGGCGAGCGCCGAAGTCGGCATGGCCATGATGGCCGCTGCTCCAAACGCAAGGCCGCAGCCGAGCTTTTTGAGCGTGTTGACAGGATGAGTAAACCTCATGATCCCTCCCAACTGTTGAGGCCCCACAAAACTGTGCGGAATCTCAGCTAATAAATACATCTATTAGCCTATCGGAAGTCTAAATAGTATTCATCTATTTCGATGAAATACTCGATGAGCGTCCTAAAATATGCGATGAACGGACAATAATACTCATTATCTAGCTTTATTTAAATAAAGACTCACTGCAATTACTGTATCTGAATAAAGTGCCTTGCACGGGGCACGAAGAAAAATCCCCCGCTGTCTGGCAAATGCATAAACAACGGGGGAAATGATAATTGGATGAATATCATACCAATGTGGAATTACTTCTTCCGGCGGTGGATCACGTTGATCGCATAGCCGATGAGCATGGCCAGAACAATGACGATAAAGCCGGGCAGGGGAGTGTCGTTCATGGGGTCCTCCTATTTTCCGAGTGGGGAGAATTCGTCGACGATGAGGTCGAGGCATTGCGGAAGTGCGCGGGCACCAAAGACGCCCGAGTTGCTGGAGATGATCTCGCCGTCGAACTGCATGCCCAGCGACGGCGTGCAGGTGATCTTGGCTTCCTTGGTCTGGATGATCTTGAACTGCGGACGGCCGAGCACCTTGCCGGCGGGGTCGAGCGCGGCAGTGATCACGGTGGGCAGGAGCTGGACGGTTTTTACGGGCTCGATGACCGCGATGTCGACCATGCCATCGTTCATGCGGCAATCGGGGAACAGGTTGATGTCGTTTTGAATGACCGAGGTGTTGCCGGCCATGCAGCAGATGCCATCGAGCTCCTCGACAATGCCGTCATGCTCAATCGTAAAGTGCGCCACCGTGGGGTTGGGTGTGGCGAGCGCCGACAGGAAGTAGGCGATTTCGCCGATGTCGTTTTTGGCGGGGGCGGCCTTCATCATGATCTCGGCATCGTAGCCCGATCCGGCGATGATAATAAAGCCGTGGCGCTTTTCGTTGCCGTTCTCGTCGAGCCAAAAGAGCTCGCCCATGTCCGCCTTGACGGTACGGCCGACGCGGCAGGCCTTGGCGAGCGCCGCGGCTTCGGGGGCGTTGCCAATGTTGTTGAAGAACAGGCAGGCCGTGCCGGAGGGGAAGACGAGCGTGGGGACGCCGCATCCGCGCATTTGGTCGAGCACGTTGGAGACGGTGCCGTCGCCGCCCGAAATCACCACGCGATCAAACTCGCGCACGTCTGCCACGGCGTCCTCGGGTTCCATGCCATCGCCGATAAAACGCATCACGACCTCGTCGCCGCCCTGCGCGAGGGCGTGCGTGAACGCGTAGATTTCATCTGAGCTGGGGCCCGATGCCGGGTTGTGGATGATAAGGCAGCGCATACTTACGTTCCCGTTCTGTGACTAACCGAGTATAGTTGTAAGGCAATGCCGATATCCTACCCGTGTTTTTCGGGCCTAACCTTATTCGATGGGTTGATATGTACATTTCCACACATCAGGCTCTGCTCGACTTTTGCCAACGCGCCCGCGAGTTCGACGCGATTGCCGTCGATACCGAGTTTTTGCGCGAGCGCACGTTCCACCCGCGCCTGTGCTTGGTCCAGATTGCCCCCCCTGCCGAGAGCGTCGCGGTCGATCCCCTGGTGATCGACGACCTGTCACCGCTCGCCGAGCTTATGGGCGACGAGAGCGTGACCAAGGTGTTTCACGCCTGCTCGCAGGATATGGAGGTTATGCTCCATACCGTGGGCGTGCTGCCGCGTCCCATTTTTGACACGCAGGTGGCCGCCGCCTTTTTGGGCGAGCGTCAGCAGATTTCCTACGGCGCGCTCGTGCAGACGTTTTGCGGCGTTTCGTTGCCTAAGACCGAGTCGCTGACCGACTGGTCGCGCCGCCCGCTGACCGATAAACAGATCGAGTACGCGATCGATGACGTCAAGTACCTGATCGTCGCTTATACCGAGATGATGAGCCGCCTGCGTGAGCTGGGCCGCGTGGACTGGGTACTCGACGAGTTGCGCCCGCTGGCCGACGAGTCGCACTACCGCGCCGACCGCCATGAGGCATTCCGCAAGGTCAAGCGCATCAACTCCTGCAGCCGCCATCAGCTGGGCATTGCGCGCGAGCTCGCCGCCTGGCGCGAGGACCGCGCCGAGCGCCGCAACATCCCGCGCAAGTGGGTCATGTCCGACGATACGCTGCTGGCCCTGGTTAAGCGCAATCCCGTGCGTGTCGAGGAGTTCCGCAGCATCCGCGGCACCGATCAGCTGGGGGAGCGCGATGTGGACGGCGCGCTCATGGCCATCAAGCGCGGCGCGAGCTGTCCGCACGATCGCCTGCCGCTCATGGTACGCGGGCATCGCCAGATTTCGCCGGAGCTGGAGAGCGTGACCGACCTGATGTACGCGCTCATCCGCCTGGTTGCCGAGCGCTCGGGCGTGGCGACCTCGGTCATTGCCTCGCGCGATGACCTGGCCGATTACATCGAGCATCCCGAGCAAAGCCCCCTGCGCGAAGGCTGGCGCTTTGAGCTCGTGGGCTCGCGCCTGGACGATCTGCTCTCGGGCAATATGGGGTTGACGGTCAAAGATGGCAAAATTGAATTGCTATAGGTATATAGTTACGCGGTTTTGCCAAACCGCGTAACAGCTCGACGCTGCAAACGGCCGAGAGCGGCAATCTGACGTTCAATCGTCGCTCGCGTACCAAAGTACGCGTCGCTTCTCTTTCACGTCACCTTGCTCGCTCTCGGCCGTTTTCGCTGACATTGCCAAAACATCGATGTTGATTTGCTGGTCAGTCGAATGGGTAGAATGCCTCCAACGTGTAACTCGATTCGGAGGAATTCGCATGCCTTATTACTATGGATACGGCTTTGGCATTGACCCGCTGTACCTGCTGGTTGTTCTTGTCTGCACGGTGCTTGGCCTTGCCGCGCAGAACTATATTAACTCGACGTACAAGACGTGGTCTAAGGTGCGCTCGGACGGCGATACGGGTGCCACGGTTGCTCGCCGCATGCTCGATGCCAACGGTTGTAGCGCCGTGGGTATCAAGGGTGTTGCCGGCGAGCTCACCGATCATTACAACCCGCAGGACAACAACCTGTATCTGTCGGATGCCAACCGTTCGGGCGGGTCGGTCGCAAGCGTTGCCGTCGCCTGTCACGAGGCAGGCCATGCCGCCCAGCGTCAAAGTGGTTATGCCATGATGAAGGTACGCACCGCTTTGGTCCCCGTCGTCAACTTTACCCAGAACACCTGGACGATCGTGCTGCTCATGGGCCTGTTCATGAACATCGCGGGGCTCACGACCCTCGCGCTGGTCTTCTTCTCGTTTAGCGTGCTGTTCCAGCTGGTTACGCTGCCGGTCGAGATCGATGCCAGTCGCCGCGCCGTGGCGTATATCGAGCAGTCGGGCATGAGTTCCAAGCAGTTCAACGGCGCCAAGAAGGTCCTGACGGCAGCCGCGCTTACCTATGTGGCCGCAGCGCTCACCTCGATTATTCAGCTGCTCTACCTGATGGCTCGCTATAACAGAAACTCCAACCGATAACAAATGGGACCGACGGGCGCCGTGGGGATTTGTGTCCCCGCGGCGCTGTACTATGTGTTGGACTTGAATTTGCGCAGGGCCGGAGCCCATGTGCACGATGACGAAAGGGGGCTGCGTGGCAGGCTGGAATCTGACCGGCAATACCGTTTCCGCCGAGTTCGACGGATCGGACGAGCGGGAGCGCAAAGAGCTCAGCGTGAGCCAAGCGGTGGAGATCGCCGCCGGTGCGCTCGATGCCATTCCGCAGCTGAGCGTTTTGGGTGAGGTCACGGGTTTTCGTGGTCCCAATGCCCGAAGCGGCCACTGCTACTTCCAAATCAAGGACGACTCGGCCGCCGTTGACTGCATCATCTGGAAGGGCGCCTACCTTAAGCGCACCTTCGATCTGCGTGACGGCATGCAGGTGAGCTTTAAGGGCAGCTTCAATCTCTATAAGGCCACGGGCCGCATGAGCTTTGTCGCTCGCTCGTTTTCGCTGGCGGGGGAGGGTCTGCTGCACCGCATCACCGAGTCGGGTTTGCCGGACCGGTA
>CAJMPE010000086.1 GCA_905215275.1 uncultured bacterium
CCCGCCACCAACGGCGTACGTGTGGGCGATACGCTCAAGACTAAGGTGCGCAAAAAGGACGGCTCCAACTATCACTATATCGACCGCACCGATAATGTGACCTACCAGTGGCAGTATGCAAACAGCAGCTCGAGCTACGACTCCGCCTATACCGATATCCCCGGTGCTACCGAGGCCACCTATACCGTTGACGCCGCCTATGCCGGCAAGTACCTGCGCGTGAAGGTGACGAGCGAAAACACCGTTTCCAGCACGCAGAAGAAGAGCTCCTACGGCGGCACGCAGTCCGTTGCCCCGCTCGGCCCCGTGACGCTTAAGGGTCAGTACAAGCTGGCGGGCATTGAGCTTGCCGATAAGAACGTTACGCTGAGCGTGGGTTCAAAGATCACGCCGAGCGTGCAGGTTCCGGGCAGCTGGTCGGGCTCGACGAAGGACGTGCCCGACGATGCCGAGCTCACCATGGCGTGGTATGCCAAGGGCGAGGGCGATGCCGACTGGACCGAGCTTACCGCCGGCATCGATACGACCGATGGCAGCCTGACCATTTCGGACGCGCTTGTTGGCAAGCGCATCAAAGTTACGGCGAACGCTCTCGACAACACGGTTGAATGGGTTTCGTCCGACAGCGTTACCGCGGCGGGGGAGTATAACCTGCTGCGCGTGATTGCCAACCCGCAGATTAATAGCGATTCGACCCATCTCGTCTCGGGCGATAGCGTTAAGGCGACGGCGCAGGCCAAGCGCGCCGACGGTTCGACCACCAACGGTATCGACGTCACCGGTCAGGCGACTGTTGCCTGGTATGCGGCGGACGATGCGAAGGCCCCGGAGGCCGACTGGACGCTGCTGTCTGATATGTCGGGCGCCGAGGCGACTGTCTCGGCTTCTGCCGCGGGCAAGTATCTGAAGGCTGTCGCCACGAGCGGCAGCTCGACGGTCGAGCTCGTCTCTGCCAACCCCGTGATCGCCGCAGGCTCTCTTGAGGCCGCAGTTCAAAAGCTCAACGATTCCAATAAGCAGATCTCCGTTGATTACAGCGCTAAGGGCGGCAACGTTAACGACGCGCTGAAGGCGCAGCTTGCCGATCTGGGATTTACCGATATCGACGTCAAGATCTCTGAGGGCGGCGTTGCCTTTAAGGCTGAGGATGACAAGGCCACGGTCGGTATCTCCGACGCCCAGGATAAGACCAACGGCGATGTGACGTTCTTCTACATCGATCCCAACGACTACACCGGTTACAACATCGACGGTTTGCGTAACGCCGATGTGGCGTTTGAACTGTCGCGCGATGGCAAGACCGAGTATTACCTGCCCAACAAGTCCGTGCAGGTTGCTTGGGACGAGGCTAAGCTGCAAGACCTTCTTGACAGTGCTGCCGAATCCCTGCAGATTGGCTACGCGGCGGGCGAGTCCGCCGATGGCGTGACCCAAAATGTCACGCTTCCGTACAAGGCGGGTTCCGCAAAGAAATTCTCTGTTGAATGGACAAGCTCCGACACCGAGCGCCTATTTGTTTCAGGTTATAGCTGGGAAGATAAGACGGGTAAGGTTTCGCGCGCATCGAGCGATCGAGACGTGACGCTGACTGCCAAGGTTACGGTTACGAGTGGCGACATCAAGCTTGCCGGCTCGCACGACTTCAAGCTCACCGTCAAGGGCGATCCCGAGAAGGTCGCCGCCGACAAGAAGGCACTGCAGGAAAAGGTCGATGCGGCCTTTACCTACGGCAACATTAAATACTCCGGCACCGAAACGGTTGCCAACAAGGATGGCCTGACCGCCGACCTGCAGATGCCGCGCACGAGCACGCTCAATATCGACGGCAAGTACTACAAGGTTGAGTACTCCGCCAGCACCGATGACATCACGTTCAACGGTTACAAGGGTACGGTCTACCAGCCGCTGCCTGGCGCCGAGGCAGCGAAGACCAAGGTCACCCTTACGGTGACCGATAAGTCCAACGCCGAGGTCACAGCAAGCAAGACCCTCGACTTCGCCATTACTCCACAGGACCAGGGCGAGCTCGATACCGAGCTTTCTCTTATGGAAAAGGCGAAGGCCGGCTATGCTGCCGCCATTCTGAATGGCCAGGACGCCAATGCCGTTTCGGCCGACATGCACGCGTTCCAGAAAGCGTATCTGGATGCTGACGGCAACCTTGCCTGGAGCTACAACAAGGCAACGACCGATTCGACCGACTTGGGCGTCGTGCCGGTCGATCTGCCTGGCTATGACGCGATGTCCGGGCAGGATTGGCGTCTGTTTAAGTCGAGCAACAGCTCTATTGTCTCCGCAGAGAATCTCAAGGTCACACAGCCGCAGTACAACACGAAGGTTGTCGTTTCCTCGCGCCTGACGAGCGAGAAGTACGCTCGCTATGCTGAGCGCTATCCCGACAATGCCACGTACGCCAAGCTTGCCAACCAGGACGTATCGGCAACGTTGACGGTCGTGGGCACGAGTGGTCAAAACAGCCCCGAGGTCACAGCGACGTGCTCCGTCATTGGCATCGATGCCAAGGGCAAGCAGCAGACGTGGGCTGCCGCTTCGCAGTACACGCTCAAGAACGGCTCGACTGCCGCCGATGTTTCCGAGGAGCTCTTTAAGCAGGCCGGCCTCAAGGCCGACTATGACCCCAACGGCTCTTGGGGCTGGGTGCTCAATTCTATTACGTCGCCTTTCGAGCCGGATCGTACTCTTGCATACGACCATGCTACGGGCGCCTATTGGCAGCTGTTCATCAACGGCGTCGCTGCATCGGTGGGCGCTGGCAACCACAAGCTCGAGGCGGGCGACTCTGTCGTCTGGTGCTACTCGAAGTACGGCGACGCTGCACCCACCGACCGGCTTTCGGTAAGCTGCACCGTTGTCGGTCAGGACGCTTCGGGTGCTCAGCAGACGTGGGCGCAGCCTACGACTGCACTGGTGGAAGAGGGCGCAACTGCCGCCGATCTTTCCGAGCAGGTCTTTAAGCAGGCCGGTATTGGCGCCGACACGGGCAAGGGCTCGTACGGTTGGTTCCTCAATTCTCTGACGTCACCGTTCAATAAGAACGTGACGCTTTCGACCGAGCAGGTTAACGAGAGTACCTGGAAATACTGGCAGTTCTTTGTCAACGGCAAGAAGGCCAATGTCGGCGCAGGCAACTACACGCTCAAGGCCGGCGATGAGATTACCTGGGTCTATGGTTCCGATGGCACCATGCCCGGTCAAGTTTCTGTCTCGATGGAGATCATCGGCAAGAAGGACGATAAGGCACAGCGCTGGACCGATCCTTCGACGCAGGTGTTTGTTGAGGGCACGACGATCAAGGACGCCACTGCCGCCTACTTTGATGCTTTGGGCATTGAGTCCGTGATGCTCAATGATGGGGGCTATTGGAATGTCCATAGTCTCGTGTCCCCGCTTGATGGCACCAAACTGACGGGCTCCTGGTCGTTCTTTGTTAACGGTGTTCCCGGACCCCAACTCGATAGTGACTACGTTGTCAAATCGGGCGACACGATTGTCTGGGCTTATGCTGCTGGCGATACGGTTCCCAATCCCGACGAGGTCGTAGTCAATCCGAGCGCCCCGCGTCCGTCCGGTTGGAAGTCCGATTGGGATGGCAAGTCCAATGCGGCGGTCGAGAACGTTTCGACGCCTACGGGTGCGCTAGCGAGCTCTTGGACGTTCGATTGGAAGGCGTATTCTGGTTCGGCGTATCCCAACGCGAGTGAACCTATCGTCGTGAACGGTAACGTGTATCTTGCCGTCAACAACCGTTTGCTAAAGATTGACGCCGAGTCGGGCAAGGTCCTTGACGAGTCGAATCTTAAGAAAGCGGTCGGTTACACCTCGCGCCCGATTTATGCGAACGGTTTGGTTATCGTTCCGCTTGACGGCGGTGCGGTCCAGGCCCTGACGGCTGACGCGCTCACAACGGTTTGGGTCACTGACTCCGTGAACAAGACTGCTCAGTCGAATTCTCAGCTGACGGTTGATGGCAATTACCTTTATGTCGGCACCGTTGATGTCGATTATGGAAAGGGTACGTACAATAACGGCCACCTGACGCGCATTAACATGTTGACAGGTGCTGTTTCCTGGCAGCATGTCAATGCCAATGAGGGCTATTACTGGACAGGCGCGACGGTGGGTGATGACTTTGTCTTGGTTCCCACCAGTGCCGGTACCGTCGAGATGCTCAGCAAGTCTTCGGGCGATGTGCTCGGAAGTGTTTCGGTTGGATCGATTGTCAACTCCACTTGCGTGCTTTCGGCTGACGGCAGCCATGCCTATCTCATCTCGCGCGACGGCAAGCTGCACGTGTTGACGATTTCTGATGGCGACTCACGTGATGCGGATGCCGCTTCGCGTATTACCGAGGAGCGTGTAGTTGACCTTGGCCTTACTGGCTGCGCGTGTGTGCCTACGACGTATGATGGCAAGCTGATTGTTGGCGGCGAGGTTGCTGGCGGCTCTGCGCTAGCGATTATTGATCCGGCCAGCGACTTTGAAACGACGCTGGTTTCGTCTGCTGATGGCACTGCGCTTCCCACTGGTGGCATCAAGGGCGCTCCGCTGGTGAGCGTCCAGGGCGAAGACGCGTATGTCTACTTCACGGTTAACTACGGCGAGAGCCCTGATTTCGTTAACTACACCTCGGGCGGTGGCGTATATCGTTACAAGTTGGGTGACGCTGGGGCTTCTGGTGTGTTTAGCGCAACAGGCCACAACAACTACTGTGACTCGCCAATCGCTTGTGATGCCCAGGGCAACTTGTACTACATCAACGACTCTGGCACGCTGTTCAAGCTGAATGCTGGCGTTAAGGTTTCGTTTAGCGCTGGCGAGGGGTCCAAGGTCGATTTTCAGACTACGGCCGCCAACGGCTCTATCGCCAAGCCTGCCGATCCGACACGCGAGGGCTATACCTTCGCTGGTTGGTATACCGACGAGGCTTGTACGGAGGCGTATGACTTTAGCGCTGCGGTGACGGCCGATATGACGCTGTATGCCAAGTGGGTCAAGAATGCCGTTAACCCTGGCGGTAACGGTGGCTCTGGCTCCAATGGTGGCTCGGGTAATGCCGGTGCTGGTTCTGGCTCCGGTAACGGCACAAACGGCCAGCAGACTGGCGGTGCTGTTGCTCCGGGCCAAAAGCCGGTGTCCACCACGACCAAGACCGAGACCAAGGACGGCAAGGATTCCAAGAAGGATTCCGACAAGTCCGACAAGAAGGACAGCGAGAAGTCTGATAAGAAGTCCAGCAAGTCCGGCTCCAAGTCCGATACGGGCGCGGCCGCCGCGACTACCGCTAAGAAGTCCGCTGAGGCTCCCGCGCAGCAGTCTGGCTTCAATCCGCTTGCCATCGTCGGCGTTGCGGCTGGCGTGATCGGTCTTGCCGTCATCGGCGTGTTCGTATTCACCAAGCGTCGGTAGGTGAGGGCTATGTCCAATAAGCCGCAGGACGCCGACTCCAAACAACCCGACTCGTCGTTCATTCAGCTCGACGATGCAAAGCAAAAGGGCGCCGCTTCGGCGGCGTCCGCCCCTCGGCGCAAGGCACTGCTTGGCGCTCTGACGGCCGGCTGCATCGTTTTGATCGTTGTGTCGCTGGGTTTTGTCTATCCCTCTGACGGCAGTGCATGGTCCATCGATTGGATCGCGCGGGCTGTGACAGGGGAGAGCGTCGTTGCCAAGGATGCGTCGGTTTCCGGCTCGACTACCGCTTCGGGCAAGGCTGCGCCCAAGGACTCCAAATCTTCGGACAATGCGAAGGACGGGTCGAAGGATTCGGATGAATCTGATTCCAAGGACAAGTCTGAATCTTCGGACAAGAAGTCTGACAAGGATTCGAAGGAGAAGAAGTCCGAAGGCAAGGGCGGCAAGAAGTCCAGCAGCACGTCTGCCGGACAGGGCTCGGAATCCGCTGGTGGATCGAGTTCTTCTTCGGGCAGCGGCTCGGCGTCCGGCGGTGGGTCTGCATCCAACAGCGGCAACGCCTCTGCGGGCAATCAGGGCGGCTCGCAGCAGTCTGGCTATGTCACGGTGGCTGTTTCGGTCACATCGAGCGCTGTGGGCAATCCTGTGTCTTCTGGCGGTACGTTCACCTTCAACGAGGGTGCCACGGTCTACGACGCTCTGTGCGCCCTAGGGCTTTCCGTCAATGCGCACGGCTCGTCGTACGGCACGTATGTCGCCGCTATCGGCGGCCTGGCCGAGAAGGAGCACGGCGGCACGAGCGGCTGGATGTACTCTGTCAACGGCGTAACGCCCAATACGGCCTGCAGCAATTACATTCTCAAGAATGGCGACACCGTCGTGTGGTATTACGTAACGGGCTAGAGGCCTCGACATAACACGCCAAACGGGCGGTTCGGACCAACATCCGAGCCGCCCGTCTTCATGTGAATGGGACGTCGTTTCCCAATCGAGGCTCAACCGGAAAATGCATCCCACTCTGAAGACGAATTCCGGGACACAGTTTCCGCATCAGCATCCATTGGGAAAGCCCATCCCGTTCTAGACATCGATAACGGGATGGGCTTTCCGTTTCGGCATCCGCGGGAAACTGCGTCCCGGAATCCCCGCTCAGACCGGGATACAGTTTCCCGATGGGGCGGGTTTCGGAAAGCGTGTCCCGCTCTGAGGGCTCATTCCGGGATAGACTTTCCGCATGGGGGCTCATCCGGAAGCTGCGTCCCGTTCTGCTGACTGATTCCGGGACGCAGTTTCCGCTAGGACGGCATTGCGGAAGCTGCATCCCATTCTGAGGCTGCAATCTGGGATGCAGTTTCCGCGTGACGCCCCTAGGGAAACTGCGACTCATTCCGGCGCTGTAGCCCGCCTCGTACGCTTTCCTCGGCAGGCTCTGCAAACAAAAAACCGGTTGGAACGAGAATTCCAACCGGTTATACCTTCAAGCAAATGTCGAACAAACTACGACTGCGCGCCCTCGAGGAATAAGCGACGGCTAAAGTAGTTGTACCAGGTGACCAGGAACGTGGCGATGGCCTTCATGGCCTGGTAGCCGATGCTCAAAAACGTGACGCCCACAAACATGTACAGGTCGTTGAGGCCCAAACCAATCACCGACAGGATGGTGAAGATCGTGAACTCGCGCTTGCGGCTCATGCCCTCGCGATGGTCGAACACGTACTTCATGCTGAGCCAGTAGTTAACCACGACGGATGTGATAAACGAGATCGTGGTGCTCATCAAAAAGTCGAGGTGGAACAGCTCGACGAGTGCAATGAGCATGCCCCAGTCGATGCCAAAGGAGATAAGACCCACGACAGCGAACTTGAGGAACTGCTTGGTATGAGGTTGTGCCAGTGCCTTGCGCACGTAATCACATCCAATGCGTTGACGAATCGAGCAGAGGATACTTTAGAGCTTTTGCATGGGAAACGTAAGGTCTTTGCCAAGAACTATACGAACTCGTCAAATTTGCAAGAGACAATCCGCAAACGTTGCAAATCCATCCGTAAACGAGCAAGGCCCACGAACAACGCAGCGCTCGACGTACGTCGTCCGTGGGCCCCGTAGTGCAACGAGGAGGCTGGGCTACTTGGTTTCGTCTCCCTCCAGGAAGATCTTTCGGGTCACAAAGTTGTAGACCATAACAAGCGCGGTGGCGCAAATCTTGGCGATATTGGCCTCGAGCCCCAGGCCGGCGTTGAGCGCCAGCACGATGCCGTCGTTGAGCGCCAAGCCAATCACGGACAGCACGACAAAGATAATGAACTCGCGGCGGCGGCTCATGCCCTCCTTGTGCGCAAACACGTACTTCATGCTCGCGACGTAGTTAAAGATGAGCGAGACGATAAAGCCGCTGGTATTGGCGATCAGGATGTTAAGGCCCAGGCCGTAGTGGAGCAGATTCATGATGCCAAAGTCGATGACCGTGGCGACGACGCCGACGACGCCAAACTTCATGATCTGCGCAAGGAGCTTTTGCATGGTACCTGCCTTAGGGTGGCGCCGGAGCGCCGTGGGGATGACGAACTCAGCAAGTTTAGCCAATCCCCGCAGGCGGGGCTAGGCGCGCTCCTCGATAGCACCGTTTCTATATGCATCGAGCAGTTGGCGTACGTCCTGGATCTGGCTGCGGATCTTGGCACCGGTATCGGTGTCGCTCACCATGCGGCGACGGTCGGCCTGGTCAAAACGGTTGGTCTCGCTCTCGATGTCCACGTTGCGCGTGAGCGCTTCGGCAACCGTGGTAAAGGCCCGGTGCGACTTAAGGCGACAGCCGCGTGAGCTCGAGATAAGCGTGTAGCCGGCGATGCCCGTCTTGGGATGGTAGGCGCGGC
>CAJMPE010000087.1 GCA_905215275.1 uncultured bacterium
GCACCAGACCGCCCAGGCATGCGGTGAAGGACAGATAGAAGGGCAGATAGATGCCCAGGCCCAGCATGGTGAAGACGGGGGTGATGAAGTACACGATGACGGAAGCCACGAGACCGCCGATGAACACGGGCACGTTGGCGATGCCGCCCACCACGGAGGCAACGGCAGCCGCCTGGGCCGCGGGGAACATCTCGGTGCCGAAGACGCCGCCGCCGTAGGCCTTGACCAGGACAACGAGGACGGCCACGGCCACCACGGAGCCCACGATGCCGCCGATGACCTCGCCGATCCACTGAGCCTTGGGATCGGAGCCCAGCTCATGGCCGGACTTGAAGTCGTTCATGACGTCGCCAGCAAGGCCGCACGCCACGGCCACGATGCCGGCGATAAAGAACAGCTTGACCTGAGCGAGCTGCGCGAAGGCGGCAACGATGAGCATGACGATGAGGCCGAAGATCTCCATGGGGTCGATGCCCGTCTGGCCGCAGCTCTGCGCGCTCATGATGGTGGTGACAAAGGTGAACAGCGTGACGATGACGGCCGGAACGGGGCCGAGGTCGAGCGCGATGGCAACGATCACGGCGATGGCGGCGGTGCCCAGGCCGATGATGCCGGCGTCGAGCTTAAGCGAGCCCGAGATGAGCGACTGCTCGTCGGTGTCGGTGGAGCTGTCGGCGGCGAGGCCGCGGACGATACCGGCGACCTGCGGCAGGATGTCCTTAAGGACGACGGCGACGCCAAAGCCCATCATAAGGCCCATACCGAGGGACTTGACGATACCCTGCGCGGTCACAACATCGAACAGGCCGGCAGCGGTGCCGCCGACGATGATGCCAAAGTTGCCCAGCAGCGCGCCGGCAAACCAGAACGCGACGGGGGCGAAGCCCACCAAAAAGCCGATGGACAGCAACATGGGCGAGTTGTAGATGGCAAAGGTCACGCCAGGGATATTGAGCGTGCAAAGCATGCTGGGCACCACGCCCAGGGCGTCGCGCAGCACGCTGTAGATGCCGGCGATGGCCATGGAGCTAAAGAGCTGCTTGCCGGTCTTGCCGCCGGCCTCGGTCGCACGCAGGGTCTGAGCCGCGGCGTTGCCGGTGGGGAACTCAAGTGCGGCGTCCACGATAAAGTGACGGTGGATGAGTGCCGTGGCCAGCAGGCCCAGGATAGTGCCGGCGAGTGCCACGATAAACATGTCGAGCCAGCTGATCTGGTCGGCATAGCCCAGCATCCAGGCGCCCGGGATGGTAAACGCCAGACCGCCGGCGACCATGGCGCCTGCGGACATGATGGTGTGGGTGACGTTGGCCTCGTTGAGGCTGGCGTTGCCCATGAGCTTCAGGAAGAACAGCGAGATGACGGCAGCGAAGACGATCGGCCAGGGGAGTGCGCCCATCTTGAGGGCGGTGTAGGCCGAGCTTGCCGTGATGATCACGCAGCCAAGGACGCCGATGACGACGCCGCGCAGCGTAAGTTGCCCGCGCATCGAAGCGCGGTTCGAGGGATTGCTCATATAAAACTCCTTTGCGTATATCCGCTTCCCCCGGGAGCGCCGTTACGGATACGGCGCGGGAAGTCGGGTTACCAAGGGCCGCCGCGTGAGCTCGCAAACGACCGCGCACCAGTATAGCGGCAAGGTAGTCATTTTGGGATGACTGGTTTAGGTAGGCGATATACTGCTGGGCAGACGAAAGGAGCGCCGACGATGCTTAATGGGTGCGCATATATATTGACGGTCGACGTGGGCAACACGTTCATTCGCTTTGGCCTGTTTGCAGAGGATTCGGCCGCGGCGCAGGAGCGCCCGCTCGCGACGTGCGAGGCCACGACGCCGGCCCGTATTACTGCCGACGAAGCGCGCATGCGACTTGCGCAGGTCATGGCCACACTGGCGGCCGATGCGGGCATGCCGGGTGCGCTTGTGCCCGCGGCTGCTGTGCTGAGCTGTGTGGTCCCGGCGCTCGAGCGCCCGTGGAAGGCGGCACTTTCCCGTACCTGCACGGGGCGCGTGCTCACGGTGGGGCCGGGACTTAAGACCGGCATGCCCGTGCACTACGACGATCCGGTCGAGATCGGCCCCGACCGCATCGCCGATGCCGTGGCGGCCCGCGCCGTCTACGGCTCGCCGTGCATTGTGATCGACCTAGGCACCACAACCAATATCGAGGTCATCGACGCGCACGGTACCTTTGTCGGCGGCGTTATCGCGCCGGGGCTGGCGCTCGGCGCCCGCTCCCTCTCGGCCGCTGCGGCGCGCCTGCCGCAGGTCGAGCCCTCGGCACCGACGCACGTCATCGGTCGCAACACGCGTGAGGCCATGCGCTCGGGCGTGGTCTTGGGCGAGGTTGCCCGCATCGACGGCATGCTCGACATGGTGCTTGCCGAGATGCGCGCGACCAAGGCCGCGGGGGAGGGCGATGTGCCCATCGTCATTACCGGCGACGATGCCGAGGCGCTTGCGGCCCTTGTCGGCCATAGCCTGACGGTCGACGATGCGCTGACGTTGCGGGGTCTCGCCGAGCTCTACCACATCAACCAAAAGCCCCGCCGCGCGTAGCGATGGGGGCGATGGGACAAAAACGTCTCCACCTTCCACCTGCTACAATGGGTCAAACTATTGCGATTTCGGAGGTGTCTGCCATGTCGGACGATCTTCATCAAACCGCGTCGGGCAAGCGCCGCGACGTTATTAGCTGGGATGAGTTCTTTATGAGCGTGGCCATCGCCGCGCAGCGCCGCAGTAAGGACCCCAACACGCAGGTGGGCGCGTGCATCGCCAACACCAACCACCGCATCCTTTCGGTGGGCTACAACGGTACGCCCTCGGCACTCAACGACGACTTTTTCCCGTGGGGCACGAGCGACGACCCGTTGCAGGATAAGCACAACTACGTGGTGCATGCCGAGGCCAACGCCGTGCTCAACTACCGCGGCTCGCTCAAAGACCTTGAGGGTTCCACGGTCTACGTTACGCTGTTCCCGTGCCACGACTGCGCCAAGATCCTGGCGCAGGTGGGCGTGGGCGAGGTCGTCTACCTGGACAACAAGTATGCCGATACCGACGACGGCCGTATCAGCCGCCGCATTCTCGACTCCTGCGGCATCAGCTACCGCCAGGTCATCGTCGATGTTCAGATTGGTACCGGGGGACAAGCTCAGCAGTAGCGCGTGCCAACGCCAGCTGGCGGCAAAACAGCCAAAAGAGCCCCGTCCCAAATTGACTACTCGTGAAAGTCGCGTCTGCGCGCATGGACGGCTCGTGAGCGGGTACATGGCTGTAGTAACATAGCTTCTGTCCGCGGGCGTGCCCGCGTTATTGTGAGAAAGGAGCCCCTGTGGCTGTTAACGAAGAGCTGCTTAAGAAGGTTCTTGAAGAGATTCGCCCCAACCTGCAGGCCGACGGCGGCGATATGGAGTATGTGGGCGTCGACGACGAGGGCGTCGTCAAGCTGGAGCTGCAGGGCGCTTGCGCCGGCTGTCCCATGAGTTCGCTAACCCTTTCCATGGGTATCGAGCGCATCCTGAAGGAGCATGTGCCCGGCGTTACCCGCGTTGAGCAGGTCAATGCTTCCGGCGAGGCCGAGGACCTGTACGACGAGTACGCACCGTTCTAAGATGCGAAAGCTGCGGACGGTACGCTCCGCATAGACGTTACGCCCAAATATGCGGCTGCGAGCGTAAGGCCCGCGGCCGCATTTGTATGTAGGGAGCAGGGGATCGATATGCTCAACGACCTCTACCATATGCTTGATCCCGTCGCGATCTCGGCGGGCCCCATCACCATCTACTGGTACGGCCTGGCCTACGTGGTCGGCGCTCTGCTCACGGCGGTCGTTATGTACCGCACGCAGCGTCGTTGGGGCTTCGACATTACGATTGATGACCTGACGAGCGTCGTGGTCGGCGCGGTCTTTGGTCTCATCATCGGCGCGCGCCTGTTTTACGTCGTCTTTTACGGCGATGGCTACTATTGGACCCACCCGCTCGAAATCATTGCCACCAATGAGGGAGGTATGAGCTTTCACGGTGGCCTGGTCGGCGGCATCTTGGGCGGCATCATCGTGTGCCGCATGTATAAGCTCGACGCCTGGACCATCGCCGACCTTGCTGTGATCGGTGCTCCGCTGGCGCTGTGCCTGGGCCGTTGTGCCAATTTCGTCAACGGCGAGCTGTGGGGCAAACCGACCGATTTGCCCTGGGGTGTGGTCTTTGGCGGCACCGCGGGCGATATGCCGCGCCATCCCTCCCAGCTCTATGAGGCGTTTCTTGAGGGCGTCGTGCTCTTCTGTATTTTGCAGGTGCTCAGCCGCAAAAAGCCGCTGCTGCCCCAGGGTACGTTTATGGGCGTGTTCGTGATGGGGTACGGTATCGTCCGCTTTTTGATTGAGTTTGTGCGCGTGCCCGATGCGCAGCTGGGCTATCTGCTGGGCGGCGTCATCACCATGGGTCAGCTGCTGAGTTTGCCGCTCGTGATCGCCGGCCTGGCGCTCATCATCTTCGCCCGGCACCGCAACCAGCCCCAGCGCGTCTACCTGGACGCCTAGCCACCACATACCACCACAAAGGGAAAGACACCTTGGTGGTGGTTATGCCGGACAACGATGACAGAACCGTAACGTTTCCCCAGATAAAACCTGCCAAAATAAACCTGTCCCTTTTTGGCAGGTTTCTAGAAAGGCTTTCGGACTGTGAAGGATTCCGACCTCTCCACAACGGCTGCGCGCGACGCTGCCCGCATCGTCTGGTTTAAGCGCTACCCCGCCAAGCAGACGCTCATCGCATTTTTGCTCGCGCTGTTGGCGACCACGGCGTTTTCCATCGATCCCGCCCCGGTGTCGAGCAACGCAGTCTTAGCGATTGACCCCAAAGCCTCGGGCATACTGTACGTGTGCTACGAGGTGCTCCTCTCGTTTGCCGGCCATACCGACGCGGTCATGCTGCTTGCGCTTGCCTGCCTGCTCACGCTGCCGTTTCGCTACGTATTCTTTGGCCGCGGCGACGCTTGGCGTCCCTCGGTGATTCTTCCGTCGCTGTTCTTTGCCGTCTGCATGGTGTTTGGCCGTAGCTACGACCTCACCGATTCGGCCGAGATCGTGCTTGGCGACAAGGCACGCATCATTTGCGCCTGGATAGGCGGTGCGGGCTGGATGCTCTTGGCGGTCGTTGCCTTCTACCTGGCTTTTGAATGTCTAGATTGGCTGAGCTCTCGGCGCATTCCGTTTTCCGAAGCGCACTTTGGCCGCGTATGGCGTGTGGCTCACGCCGTGCTCTCGGTCCATCCCTTTGCCGGGCCCTTCCTGGTGCTTATGGTCGCCTGGGCGCCCACGCTCATCGCTTCGCTGCCCGGCCTTTTTATGGGAGATACGGGTGCGCAGATTCGCCAGTGGTTCAACTACCCCAACGGCACGAGTGACTACCTGCGTCTGCTCAATCCCAATGTGTTGCTCAACGGACATCACCCCGTGGTGCACACGGCTATCATCGGTTCGTGCGTCCAGCTGGGGCTTTCACTGTTCAACAGCGCCAACGCAGGTCTTGCCATCTACACCTGCGCTCAGTTCGTCATTACGGCCGCCTGCATGGCCTATTCCATCTCGTCGCTGCGCAAGCTGGGCGTGAGCCTGCCGGTCCGCGGCGTGATCTTGCTGTTCTTCGTGTTTATGCCCATGTTCTCCAACTACGCGGCGCTGCTTACCAAAGATGTGCTGTTTGCCGACGCGTTTTTGGTGCTGTTGGTGCAGACCGTGAAGCTCGTGGCCTGCGGCCTGCCCCGTCGCGATGCCAATGCCGAGCGTGCGGGCGAACAGAGGCCCGTGCTCTTTGCGCGCCACGACTGGCTACTGCTCGCTCTGGGCGCCATGGGTTCCACGTTTCTGCGCAACGGCGGCCTGGTGTTTCCCCTGGCGGCATGCGTAATCGCGGCGGCGTTTTGCGCATGGGATGCGCATGTGGCTCGTCGTGCAGCCAAGCAGGCTGGTGCTGCGCCTTCGGGCGCCATCTCGCGTTTCCGCTGGGTGGGAGTTCTTGCGGTGCTTGCACTCTGCCTTGCCTCTAATATGTACTTCACCAAGGTCTTTATGCCGGCGCACGACATCACGCCTGGTTCCAAGCGCGAAATCCTCTCGATTCCGTTCCAGCAGACGGCTCGTTTCGTCCAAAAGCACGACGGTCTCAACTCGGGCGTCAACCCCACGGTTAAGGAGGACGGCACTATCGTGGAGGCTCCTTGCGACGGTCTGGTGACCGACGAAGCGCGTGCCGTGATCGACCGTGTGCTCAAGTACGAGAATCTGGGTCGCCGTTACAACCCGGATAAGTCGGACGCCGTCAAAAATTGCTTTAACGAGTACGCCTCGCAGGAGGACATCAAGGCCTATTTTGAGGTGTGGGCCCAGATGTTCAAAAAGGATCCCGAGTGCTATATCTCGGCGCTCATCAATAACTACTACGGCTACTTTTATCCGAGTGCCCGCGATGCGTGGGTTTACAGCACGGCGCGCAGTGCCGAGATTATGGCAAAGCCCGATAACCTCAAGTACTTCGACTTCCATCCGGTCGATAGCAAGGTTGTGCGCTGGTGCGACCACCTGATCAACCTGTATCGTGTGGCGGTGCAGCGCATCCCGTTTATCTCGCTCGCCATGAGCTCGGCCACCTATGTGTGGATCATGATCGCCGTGGTGGTCTATCTGCTACGTCGTCATTCGTGGCGCGGGCTGGCCATTTGGGTGCCGCTTTTGGGCGTGCTCGCCGTGTGCCTGATCGGTCCTTGCAACGGCTCAACCTACATGCGCTACCTGTATCCGGTCATCGCCTGCATGCCCTTTGCCATCGGCGCCACCATCACCCGCAGCGACCTCCTCTGGTCCTAATTTGGTGCAAAGGGGGCAGGTTACTTTGCACCAAGGGGCTGCATCATCACGTCGCCTTCATTTTGGGGTTTATCTCGCAGGCCAGTAGGTATATCATAACGACGTTTGTTTATATTGCCCGAGCATCTGCGCTGGGCTTTAGGTCGAAACCGATAGGAGACACGTATGTCCGGACACTCTAAGTGGGCCACAACCAAGCATCGTAAGGGCGCGCAGGACGCCAAGCGTTCCGCCCTCTTCTCCAAGCTGAGCCGCAACATCACCGTTGCTGCCCGTCTCGGCGGCGACCCGCTGCCTGAGAACAACGCCAGCCTCGCTGCTGCTGTTGCCAAGGCCAAGGCTCAGTCCATGCCTAAGGACAAGATCAAGTCCGCTATCGACAAGGCCTTCGGTTCGGGTGCCGATGCCGCCGTCTACGAGAACATCGTGTACGAGGGCTATGGTCCCGCCGGTGTCGCCGTCTACGTCGACTGCCTGACCGATAACCGCAACCGTACTGCCGCCGATGTCCGTTCCGCCTTCTCCCACGCTGGCGGCAACCTGGGCACCTCCGGCTCCGTCGCCTTCCAGTTTGAGCGCAAGGGCCAGATCGTTGTTGCCAAGGAGGTCCTGGACGAGAACGCCAAGAAGGAGACCATGATCGCCAACGGTGCTGCCGGTGACGAGGATGAGTTCATGATGGCAATCGCCGAGGCCGGTGGCGAGGACTACGAGGACGCCGGCGAGGAGTGGATTGTCTGGACCGCCGCCAACGACGTCATGGCTGTTTCCAAGGCGCTCGAGGAGCAGGGCATTCAGGTCAAGGGCTCCGAGACCACTATGGTTCCGACCACCCCGACCGAGGTCTCCGGTACCGACGCCAAGAAGGTCCAGCGCCTCATCGACCGTCTCGAGGAGCTCGACGACGTCCAGGATGTTTACAGCACCATGGATATGACCGACGAGGTCATCGCTGCCCTCGAGGAGGAGTAGCGCCTGCACGGGTTAAGCCGTGCATATCTGGGCATAATGAAACGAGCATGCAAGCCTCGTGGAATAGATGAGCCGGATCCGCGTGCGTACAGCACCGGACCCGGCTCTTTTATAATGATGCGAATCGTTTTGCATTCTGTGGACCGAAACCTGAAGGGAGCGCGCGTGCGCGTACTCAAACGAGCCCTAGCGATCGTGTATCTTGCCGCCGCCATCGTGGCGCTGGGTACGCTTGTCTGCCAGTTCTGGGGACCGTATACGTATCGCTTTATGCTGCTGCTGCGTGACACCATGCCTCGCGTCGTCGTTACGGTGTGTGCCGCCATCGTGGCACTTGGCGTGCTCATCGGGTTTTTCCGCCTGATGTTCGCGCGTCGCGAGCCGTCCTGCGTGCATCCGGCGGGGGAGCGTAATATCGAGGTCACGCTCGCTGCCCTCTCCTCGTGTGCTCGCACC
>CAJMPE010000088.1 GCA_905215275.1 uncultured bacterium
GCCTCGCTCGACGGCGCGAGCTTCTCCGTCGTTAACGAGACCGGCCGCTACGTGCTGGTCGGCGGCAAGTACTACGCCGACGGTGAGGTATGCGCCACGATCAAGACCGCGCCCGAGGACGGGTCGCACGTCGCCGCGACCGGCGCCGACGCGCTTCCCGCGGGCAGCTACCGCATCGTCGAGTCCGGCGCGCCCGAGGGCTACGACGCCAGCGACGCCTCCGTCGCGTTCACCGTGAAGGCCGGCGAGGTGCGCAACCTCACGGGCGACCCCGTGACCGACGAGGTCTTCCGCGGCGGCGTGCAGGTGACCAAGTCCGACAAGGAGCTGCAGGCGTCCGAGGCGCTGGCGGGCAGCGGCCACAAGGAGGCGCCTGGCGAGCACCCCGGCCTCGACGGGATCGAGTTCACCGTCACGAACCGCTCGGCGCACAAGGTCCTCGTTGACGGCGAGTGGCGCGAGCCGGGCGAGGCCGTGGCCACGCTGACCACCGCATGGAGCGACGAGGCCGGCGCCTACACCGCGCAGACCGCGGCCGGCGCCCTGCCGTACGGAACCTACGACGTGCGGGAGACGGCGACGAACGGGAGCTACCTGCTGACCGACGGCGAGCCCCGCACCTTCGAGGTCCGCGCCGGCGGCGAGATCGTGAGCGCCTCCGCGGACGGCGCCGCGCTCGAGTTCCGCGACCAGGTGGTGCGCAACGACCTCGAGCTCTCCAAGAAGAGCGAGTCCGACAACGCCGGCCTCATGGTCCCGTTCGCCATCGAGAACGCGGCCACCGGCGAGACTCACGTGCTGGTGACGGACCGCAACGGCGACGCGTCGACCGCGAGCAGCTGGAACAGGCACTCGAGCGACACCAACGCCAACGACGCTCTGCTCGGCCATGAGGGCCCGATTGCCGCCGCCGACATGGACCCGAAGGCCGGCATCTGGTTCTCGCTCGGCGAGGACGGCTCCTCGGCGCCGGTGGACGACTCGCTGGCGGCCCTGCCGTACGGCGCCTACACCATGACCGAGCTGCGCTGCGATGCCAACGAGGGCCTCGAGCTCATCACGAGGAGCTTCTGGATCGATCGCGACTCGACGGTCGCGAAGGCCGTGTGGATGGGCCTCGACGACCAGGAGGGCCCGCGCATCTCCACCACAGCAAAGGACGGGACGGACGGCGACAAGGACGTCTCGGCCGACGCCGAGGCCAAGGTCGTCGACGCCGTCGCCTACGAGGGCCTGAAGGCCGGCGAGAAGTACGAGCTCTCGGCCACCCTCGTCGACAAGGCGACCGGCGAGCCCGTGGCCGACGCCTCGGGCATGCCCGTGGAGGCCAAAGCCGAGTTCGCCCCCGCGCTCTCGACGGGCAGCCAGGACGTCGAGATCTCCTTCGACGCGAGCCTGCTCGGCGGCCGCGACCTGGTCGTGTTCGAGAGCCTTCGCAAGGACGGCGTCGAGGTGGCGTCGCACGCGGTCCTCTCCGACGAGGGCCAGACCGTCCACGTCGCCGTCGAGGTGGGCACCCAGGCGGCCGACGCCGCCGACGGCGACCAGGTCATCGAGGCCGGCAAGGCAAAGGTCGTCGACACGGTGGCCTACAAGGGCCTCGTCCCCGGCGAGACCTACATCGCCGTGGGCACGCTCATGGACAAGGGCACCGGAGAGCCGTTCCTCGACAAGGACGGCAACGAGGTGCGCGCCTGCGACGACAAGCGCGTTATCGACCCGGCCCTCAAGGAGAGCGCGCTGCTGACCGGCGTGTTCAACCGCCTGGCCCGCAGCTGCTTCTACGGCGTCGCCGCCAAGGAGGGCGACGAGAGTCCCTATCGCAACGGCTGCGTCCCCGCCGGTGCCGCTTCTGACACCGTGGTCGAAGCCGCCCAGCAGGCAGCCCTCGCCTTTGAGCAGGCCATGTACAAGTTCGAGACGCACCGCGCGCTTGCCGTGTGCGACGACTACCTGCGCGCCGCCAACAAGCGCTGGAGCGACGCCTCCAAGGCCGCCAACAAGCTCGAGGGCGAGCCAGCCAACGCCGCGATGAAGCAGGCCCTCGTCGACGCCTTTACCGAGCTGCGCGTGGCGACCGTCCTGATGCACGGTATTGTGCCGGCCGGGTGCGAGCTCATCTGTGAGTACTTCGACGTCGACCCGGTCGCCTTCTTTAGCTGGGACAACATCTTTGCCTCCACGGACAAGTTTGTGGAGAGCCTGGGCGAGAAGCCCGGCGAGCACCGTGTGAAGCCGCTGCCCCCGCGCTTCGACTTCTTTAGCAAGCACGAGAGCCAGTACTAAAGCACGCCAGCAGCGGCGTGCCCGGAAAGTAGTCAAATTGGGACGGGAAGGAAAGACGGATGTCCAAGCCGCGTCGTCGTAAGCAGAAAAAGCAGGTCAAGCCCGAGCTCAAGCTTAGGCAGTTTGCCTCCACCGAGCTTTCCGACCAGCTTGCCGCCCAACACTCCGCCGCCGGCCTGCCGCGCTTTATGGTCGACACGGTCGCCGGCGCCTATGCCCCCACCGATGCCGAGCTCATGATCGAGGGCTTCGGCGCCGCGGCCACACGCCCGGTCACGCTGCGCGCCAACACGCTCAAGGCAACCGCCGAGGACATCGTTGCGGCGCTCGATGCCACCGGCATCGCGCACCAAACCGTTACCTGGTATCCGGACGCCTTTATCCTGCCCGAGGCCCAGGTTTCCGATCTGTGGAATCTCGACATCTATCGCGACGGAAAGATCTACCTACAGAGCCTGTCGTCCATGATGCCGCCTTTGGTGTTGGGCGCCCGGGCAGGCGAGGACATCCTGGACATGTGTGCGGCCCCCGGTGGAAAGACGACGCAGATCGCCGCCCTCACCCAGGGCCAGGCGCACCTCACAGCCTGCGAGATGAGCATTCCCCGCGCCGAAAAGCTCGAGTCAAACCTCCATCGCCAGGGTGCCAAAAACGTGCCCGTTATGCGCATCGACGCACGCGAGCTCGACGAGTTCTTCCGCTTCGACCGCATCCTGCTCGACGCTCCCTGCACCGGCACGGGCACCGTCATCAGCGGCAACGAGAAAAGTTTGCGCGGCCTCACCGAGCAGTTGTTGAGCAAGTGCGCCCGCTCGCAGCGAGCACTTCTGGACCGCGCCATGGGAGCCCTCAAACCGGGCGGCACGCTCGTCTATTCCACTTGTTCAATCTTGCCGCAGGAAAACGAGGACGCCCTGCAAGAGGCCCTCGACAAGCACATGGACTGCGAGCTTATCCCCCTCGACGGCACGCCGAGCGAAAGCGAAGCGCGTCGCGCCCAGGATGCCGGCGAGGAGCCACATATCGAGAGCAACGCTCTCACCGAGGCCATCGCCGCCGGCCACGTCTCGTCCGTCGCCAACGGTATGCCCGGCACGCTGACCATTCCGCCTAGCCGCGACTTTGAGGGCTTCTACATTGCCCTGATCCGAAAACGCAGCTAGCGCACGGATCCAAAACTCAACAAGCTATCTCTGTGCGCGTTTGCCCTGCTGGTCGCGATGCTGTTTAAGCATCGCGCGCTCTTTGCGTTCGGCCCTTTTGCCCTTAATGGCCGTGACCACAAAGTAGATGACCGCGGCGGCAACGATTGCGGCCACACACAGGCCAATCGAGCCAAACATTGCTGTCAATTCCATACCGCGTCACCTCTCTTTTAAACGGGACTTTCAAGATAGCACCTCGATACCCGCCACCACAGCTCCTTCACGTTCGCCGGCCCTTCGGTCTAACGGATGGCGCGGCGGGGAAAAATCAACTCGTCAAACGATTTAGCATTCGCAATTCCGGCTGCATAGCGCCGGCCGTTATCACATAGAATCGAGCCTCCATGGATACCCTCAACGATCTAAATGAGCGCGTCGACGCCTTCGTCGGCACCAGCTCCTTCGACACGCCTGCCGCGGCAAACGACCAAGCTCCCATCGATGTACCCGCCGAGGTTCACGAGGACATCGTCGCCTCGGTCGATTTCTCCGAGGTCGAACTCGCAGACGAGTTCACCGAGCCCCAGGTAGCCGTGACCCCCAACGGACTGCTCCCCATGGAGCCGCTGCCCATCGACGGGCGTTTGCGCAAGGCGGCCCTTCGTATGCCCGACGAGATCGAGGAGGCCAGCGGCTTTACGCTCTTCGGCCGACGCATCAAGTCGCTCATTTACACCACCGACGTCGCGGTTATCCGCAACTCCAACGCCGATGCCGTCTTTGCGGTCTACCCTTTCACGCCGCAGCCCGCCATTACGCAAGCGCTGCTGACCGTCGCCGAGTGCCCGGTCTTTGTAGGCGTGGGCGGCGGAACTACGACCGGTAAGCGCTCCGTGCAGATGGCAGCCGTCTCCGAGATGCAGGGCGCGGCGGGCTGCGTGGTCAACCCCCCCGCTACTGCCGAGATGGTAGAGCACATCACCAACATCGCCGACATCCCCGTCATCGCCACGGTCGTTCGCTGCGACGACGATGCCCACGCCAAGGTGCGCGCCGGCGCCAAGATTCTCAACATCGCCGCCGGCAAGAACACGCCCCAGGTCCTACGCGAGCTGCGCGAGCACTATCCCAACCTGCCGCTCATCGCGCCGGGCGGCAAGACGCCAGAGAGCATCCGTGAAACCATCGCCGCCGGCGCCAACGCCATCATCTGGACGCCGCCTTCGGCCCAGCAGCTTCAGACCGACATGATGCAGCGCTACCGTAAGATGAAGGAAGACGCCACACCTGTCATCACGCGCGACGATGTGCCCATTATCGACCAGGTCGCCGCCGCCGAGGTCAGCCAAGTCGAGAACATGAATCCGGACGTACCAATCCCCGATGAGGTGCTCGAACGTGCCGCCTCGATTCATAAGCGCGTCGAGGAACATCGCGCCAATCGCGGACTCAAGCCCTCGCTGCACGGCTTCTTCTTCCGCGGAAAGAAACGCTAGCAAAACATCTTGGCCCGCCCCACAAACGTGAGGCGGGCCGTTTTCGCTTGAGCAATCATGCAGCGACGTGATGGGGCAAATTAATCCACGCGCTTATCGCCCATAAAGAAGAGCGCCACCGTACCAGGTCCGGTGTGCGAACCGATCAGAGCACCGATATTGTTGATTTCAATCTTGCCTTTGAGCTGCGGAACCTGTTCCTCAATCAGCGCCGCAACGGCCTCGGCATCCTCACGGCACGCCGAGTGCGACATGATGCACTTACCCGAATAATCCGCACCGTCCTGCACATGTGCCATCATGGTCTTAGCCATCTCGGAAATCGCGCGCTTCTTAGTGCGAATCTTCTCACGTGGCGACAGCCCACCTTCGCAATCGACCGTCATAAGCGGGCAAATCTTAAGCGCCGTGCCGATAATCGCGCTCGCGGCCGAAATACGACCGCCGCGCAGGTAGCTCGACAGATCGGTCGAGAAGAACCAGTGGTGAAGGTTGAGTTTATGCTCCTCAATCCAAGCGGCCGTCTCGTCGAGTGAAGCCCCGCTATCGCGCACGTCGGCGGCATATTCCAGCAATAGGCCAAAGCCCGAAGACGCCCCCAGCGAATCGATGACGCGCACCTTGCCGCCCTGAGGATAGCGATCCGCGAGCATCTGCGCCGCAACGCAAGCCGATCCATACGTGCCCGAAATACCCGACGACAACGTCAGGTGCAGCACGTCTTTACCCTCGGCAACAAACGGCTCCCAAAACTTCTCGTACTCACCCACGCTCACCTGAGACGTCTTGGGCATGGCACCCGCGGCAATCTGGGCAAAAAACTCGTCCGGTGAAATCGACTGGTACAGATCGTCCGCATGGACAACACCATCAATCTCGTAATGAAAACACACGACAGGGATATTGCGCGACGCAAAGAACTCACGGGTTCGATCGGCGGCGGATTCACAGGTCAGGACAAAATCACTCATATGAGGCTCCTTAAGTATTGCTACGCAAATTATCGCACAGCAAGCCTAAATACGATACAAATGTCCACTATTTACCAATTCGAACCATTGGCATTGAATATCTTTATCATCAACATCCCCATCCCCGCCATGGGCCAACATGGGCAAAATCACCCCCTTCGTCTCCACTTAACCGACACATCAACCTCAACTAAATCGATTTAGCAAACCGTTCAGCCGACAATTCAGCCACCGGCGCTAAATCGAAACAAAGCCGGCGCATACTGATAAACGTTTGACGCTGTTTTATCAGTTTTACCAACCATATCGGAAGGTGTTTCATGGTCGCATTCGATCGCAACCCGCAAGACTTTAAGTATCTGCGTCTGCTGTCGAGACAATTTCCCACCGAGCAATCCGCGTTTACCGAGATCATCAATCTCTCGGCCATTCTCAACCTGCCCAAAGGCACCGAGCATTTTATGAGCGACGTGCACGGCGAGTACGAAGCCTTTATGCACATCCTCAACAACTGCTCGGGCGTCGTGCGCGAACATGTCGACGAGATCTTTGGCGACACACTCACCTTTGACGAAAAGGGCGAGCTGTGCACGCTCATCTACTACCCGCGCGAGAAGATCGAGCTGGTCCGCAGCCAGCACGAGGACTCCCCCACCTGGTACAAGACAATGCTCGACCGGCTCATTGTGGTTGCCCGCTCGCTTTCGAGCCGCTATACGCGCTCCAAGGTGCGTAAGGCCATCCCGCGCGATTACGCCTACATCATCGACGAGCTGCTGCACACGCATCCGGACGAGAACAACTATCGCGTGCGTTATCACGAGCGCATCGTGGAGTCCATCCTAGAGACCGCCAGCGCCGACGACTTTATCGAGTCGCTCGCCTCGCTCATCAAGCGCCTCGCCGTCGACCACCTGCACCTGGTGGGCGATATCTTCGACCGTGGCGGCGGCGCTGCCAAGATTATGGACCGCCTGCTCACCTATCATTCGCTCGACATTCAGTGGGGCAACCACGACCTACTGTGGATGGGCGCTGCGGCCGGTGAGCCCGCCTGCATCGCCACGGTGCTGCGCAACAACCTGCGCTACGACAATTACGAGATCCTCGAGAACGACTACGGCATCTCGCTGCGCGAGCTCGTCGCCTTTGCCGATGCCACCTACACCGCCGGTGAGACCATCACCCCGCTGATCAAGGCCATCAACGTGCTGCTCTTTAAACTCGAGGGCCAGATTATCCAGCGCCACCCCGAGTTCGACATGACCGACCGCCTGCTGCTCGACAAGATCGACCACGACGCCGGCACGGTCACGCTTGCCGACGGCAGTGTATGGCCGCTCACGACCAACGACTTCCCCACCGTCGATCCGGCGGACCCCTACACGCTCACGCCCCAGGAGCAACACATCATCGACAAGCTTGTGTCCGAGTTTGTCACCGCCGATCATCTGCATCGCCATATCGATTTCCTCTACACCCACGGCTCGATGTACAAGGTCACCAACGGCAACCTGCTGTTCCATGGCTGCGTGCCGCTCAACGAAGACGGCACCTTTAGCAGCATGAACTGCCTGGGTACCTGGCACGCCGGCCGCGATTATCTCGATTTTTGCGACCGCATCGCCCGCCGCGCCTGGCGCGTGGGCGACCGCGACACCCTCGACTGGATGTGGTACCTGTGGATCGGCTTTAACTCACCCGCCAGCGGACGCCTGGTGCGTACCTTTGAGCGCGCCTATATCGCCGATAAGAGCACCTGGGCCGAGCCGATGGACCCGTACTTTACGCTTACCAAGTCGCCCTCGGTCTGCGACGACATCATGCGCGAGTTCGGCGTTGCCCCCATGGCCTGCTCGCCGACCGGCCACATCATCAACGGCCACACACCCGTTAAAACTACCAAGGGCGAGCAACCCATCCGCGCCGAGGGCAAGCTGCTGGTCATCGATGGCGGCTTCTGCCGCGCCTACCATCCCAAAACCGGCATCGCAGGCTATACGCTCATCTCCAGCTCGCGCGGCATGCGCCTAAAGGCGCACGAAGCGTTTAAGAGCGTTGACGAGGCTTTGACCAGCAACGCCGACATCCAAAGCG
>CAJMPE010000089.1 GCA_905215275.1 uncultured bacterium
CGGCACCCGCCTTGCGGAACGCCTTGGCGGTGTCGTACTCGCAGTTGGTGCCGGGGAACACGGGGATGATCACGCGCGGGCGGGCGATCTTGGCGCCGCCGTACACGTGGATGTCCTTGGCGCGGAAGTCGATGGTCTCGACCTCGGGGGTCTTGCCGGCACTGCGGTAGGCGAAGACGCCCTCGATGCCGCTCTCCCAGGCCTCCTGGAGCTCGGCGAGCTCGATGACCTCGGAGCCGGTGTCGATGACATAGCCCTCGACGGTGGTACCCAGGGGCTCGACGACAACGCCGTCGGCGACCTCGGGCAGCTCGGCATCCTCGGCGAGCTCGACGATAAAGCTGCCATAGAGCGGGGTGAAGAGGCTCTCCACGTCCACGTCCTCGGCAAGCTCGATACCGATCTGGTTGCCGACGCACATCTTAAAGAGGCTCTCGGCGCCGCAGCCGTAGCCGGGCGTGGAGACGGCCAGGGCGTCTCCGGTAGCAGTGAGCGCCTCGACGGCGTCAAACGCGGCGAGCAGCTGCTGGGCGTCGGGGCGGTAGTCCTCGCCATAGGTGGCGGGGGCGATGCGGACGACGCGGTGCGTCAGGCCCTTGAACTCAGGGGAGACGGCGCGCGCCGCGCGGCCCACGGCCACAGCGAAGCTGATCAGAGTCGGCGGAACGTTGAGCTCGCCGGCCTCGTCCTCAAACGAGCCGCTCATGGAATCCTTGCCACCGATGGCGCCGGCACCTAGGTCGACTTGGGCCATGAGGGCGCCCAGGACGGCTGCCGTGGGCTTGCCCCAGCGCTCTGCCTCGGTGCGCAGGCGCTCGAAGTACTCCTGGAAGGAGAGGTAAGCGCGCTTGTGCTCAAAGCCTGCGGCCACGAGCTTGGCGATGGACTCGACCACGGACAGGTAGGCGCCGGCAAACTGGTCGGCCTCCATCAGGTAGGGGTTGAAGCCCCATGCCATAGCGCTTGCCGTGGTGGTCTCGCCGTCCACGGGGAACTTGGCGACCATGGCCGAGCTGGGGGTGAGTTGCGTCTTGCCGCCAAAAGGCATAAGCACGGTTGCGGCACCGATGGTGGAGTCGAAGCGCTCGGAAAGGCCCTTGTTGGAGGCAACGTTGAGGTCGGTGACAAGCGAGGTCATGCGCTCGGCGAGCGTGGTGCCGGCCCAGCTGGGCTGCCACACGCTACGGGCGCACACGTGGGCGACCTGGTGCTTGGGTGCGCCGTTGGAGTTGAGGAACTCGCGGGACAGGTCGACAATGGCGACGCCGTTCCAAGCCATGCGCATGCGCGGCTCGGCGGTAACCTCGGCGATAACGGTCGCCTCCAGGTTCTCCTCGGCGGCGTAGCCCATGAACTCCTCGACGTCACTGTCGGCGACGGCGCAGGCCATACGCTCCTGGGACTCGGAGATGGCGAGCTCGGTGCCGTCTAGGCCGTCGTACTTCTTGGTCACGGTGTCCAGGTCGACATACAGGCCGTCGGCAAGTTCGCCTACGGCGACCGAGACACCGCCGGCGCCAAAGTCGTTGCAGCGCTTGATCAGGCGGCAGGCGTCGCCGCGGCGGAAGAGGCGCTGCAGCTTACGCTCGACCGGGGCGTTGCCCTTCTGGACCTCGGCGCCCGAGGTCTCGATGGACTCGGTGTTCTGGGTCTTGGAGGAGCCGGTGGCACCGCCGATGCCGTCACGGCCGGTGCGGCCGCCCAGCAGGATGATCACATCGCCGGGCTGGGGCTCTTCGCGGCGGACATGGCTGGCCGGGGTAGCACCCACAACAGCGCCGATCTCCATACGCTTTGCCACATAGCCGGGGTGGTACAGTTCAGCAACCTGGCCGGTGGCAAGGCCGATCTGGTTGCCGTAGCTGGAGTAGCCGGCGGCAGCGGTGGTTACGAGCTTGCGCTGCGGCAGCTTGCCCTCGAGCGTCTCGGACACGGGGACGGTGGGGTCGCCGGCGCCGGTGACACGCATGGCCTGGTACACGTAGCTGCGGCCCGAGAGCGGGTCGCGGATGGCACCGCCCACGCAGGTGGCGGCACCGCCGAAGGGCTCGATCTCGGTCGGGTGGTTGTGGGTCTCGTTCTTAAACAGGAACAGCCAGTCCTGGTCCTCGCCGTCGACATCGACCTTCACCTTGACGGTGCAGGCGTTGATCTCCTCGGACTCGTCGACATCGGTCATGACGCCGGTCTTCTTAAGGTACTTGGCGCCGATGGTGCCCATGTCCATGAGGCAGACGGGCTTGGCGTCGCGACCGAGCTCGTGGCGCATCTCCATGTAGCGGTCGAAGGCCTGCTGCACCACGGCGTCGTCGATCGTCACGTCATCCAGGACGGTGCCGAAGGTGGTGTGACGGCAGTGGTCGGACCAGTAGGTGTCGATCACGCGGATCTCGGTGATGGTGGGGTCGCGGTCCTCATCGCGGAAGTACTGCTGGCAGAAGGCGATGTCCGCCTCGTCCATGGCAAGGCCGCGATCGGCGATAAAGGCGGCAAGGCCGGCCTCGTCGAGCTCGCGGAAGCCGTCGAGCACTTCGACGGGCTGGGGCTCGGGAGTCTCGATGTGCAGCGTCTCGGGCAGGTCGAGCGAGGCGATGCGCGCCTCGACGGGGTTTACCACGTAGTGCTTGATGGCCTCGATGGCGGCTTCGTCCAGAGCGCCCGAGATCATATAGACCTTGGCGGAGCGCACGGCGGGGCGCTCGCCCTGGCTGATGAGCTGCACGCACTCGCTGGCGGAGTCGGCGCGCTGGTCAAACTGGCCAGGCAGGAATTCGACGGCAAAGACGGCGCCATCGCTTGCGGGGAGCTCGTCGTAGGTCACATCGACCTGGGGCTCGCTAAAGACGGTCGGCACGCAGGAGCGGAAAAGCTCCTCGTCGATGCCCTCGACGTCGTAGCGGTTGATGATCCTCAGGGCCTCGATGCCCTTGATGCCGAGAATTTCGGTCAGCTCGCCCTTGAGCTGCTGAGCCTCGACGTCGAACCCGGGTTTCTTCTCCACGTAGATACGAGAGACCATTGGTTCCTGCCTTCCTGATCGGTTGGGCGTACGGTACGGTATGCGGCAGCGGTCGGTTTGCGGGGTCTGCCCTGCGGTCGCCTTGAGCCACATGTTTGTAAACCTCACTATGATACGACAGCTCGCGGCGCGTTGAGGACGGCGAGGGTGCTACAGTGAAGCGCAAACAAGAGAAAGGCATCACATGGCATTCGTTTCACTCGCCATCATCGCGCTCGTGGCCTTTGCAAGCCCCTTCATCGCCTCGGCGATTCCCGGAAAACCCGTTCCCGAGACCGTCTTTTTGCTCGTCTTCGGCGCGGTGCTGGGACCCCATATGCTCGGCGTCATCCATGTAGATGCCGAGGTTTCGCTGGTGTCCGAGCTGGGTCTGGCCTTTTTGTTCCTGCTCGCCGGCTTTGAGATCGACCCCAAGAGCATCACGGGCGTCGAGGGGCGCTACGGCTTGGCGACGTGGGTCGTCACGTTTGGTATCGCCTGGCTTGCCGTGCGCTTTACCCCGTGGTTCTCGGTCAGTCATTTCGACGGTATCGCCGTGACGCTCGCCCTCACTTCGACGGCGCTCGGCACGCTCGTGCCCATCATGCGCGAGCGCTCGCTCACCGGCACGCGCGTGGGCGACTCGATTCTTGCGTATGGCACCTGGGGTGAGCTCGGCCCCGTGCTCGCCATGTCGGTGCTGCTGTCTGCCCGCACCGGCATCCAGACGCTTGTAATCCTTGGCTTGTTTGCGGTGGTCTGCGTGTTGCTGGCCGTGGTCCCAAGCCGCTCCAAGCGCGTCGGCAGCCGCTTCTTTGCGTTTGTCGAGGAACGCGCCGATACCACGTCGCAGACCTTCGTGCGCCTGACGGTGCTCATCCTGGTCACGCTCGTGGCGTTCTCGGCCATCTTTGACCTCGACATCGTGTTGGGTTCTTTTGCCGCCGGCTTTGTCCTGCGCTATATCATCCCCGAGGGCAACCATACGCTCGAGACCAAGCTCGACGGCCTGGCCTACGGCTTTTTGATTCCGGTGTTCTTTACCGTATCGGGCGCAAAGATCGACCTGACGGCCGTGGCGTCGCGCCCGGGCTTGCTCGCGGGTTTTATCGTGGCGTTGCTGATTATTCGTGCCGTGCCCATTCTCATCTCTATGGGCATTTGTCCTGTGACGCGCGATGTGTCGGCGTATGGCCGCATTACCGTGGCCCTGTACTGCACCACGGCGCTGCCGATTATCGTTGCCGTGACGAGCGTGGCCGTCAACGCGGGCGCGCTGTCGCAAGACATTGCGTCGGTCATGGTTGCCGCCGGTGCCATCACGGTGTTCTTGATGCCATTGCTCGCGCAGCTCTTCTACCGCGTGGTCGACGCCGCACCGGTCGCCGCCGTGGCAGAAGTTGCCGAGCATCCATCCGATGCGCTCGACATCCTGCGCGCCCATCACGATTTGGCGAGCCTGCTCGCACGCGAGCACGAGCTGCTGACCTCGCATGGCCATGGTCGCGTATTCGAGGACCTGCCTACGCTCGATACGATTGCCGAGCGTCTTTCCGCCGAGGCAGCGAGCGGCCACATCGATGCCCGCATCGTGGACGCGGCGCACCTGCTTGCCGATAAGACCTATGGAGACGAGGTCGACCCGTCCAAGCTGACTCCGCGTGAGCGCCGCCGCCTGGAGCGCGCCAAGCTCGCCGTGCACGAATACCGCCGCCGCATGCTGGAGCTCTACGCACGCGATGAAGCCCAGGACGACGACGGCAGGTAGCCAACGCCGCTGCGGAAAATGCATCCCGGAATTGGCACCCAGAGTGGGACGCGCTTTCCGCGAGAGGCTCGTTGCGGAAAGTGCGTCCCAGAATCGGCGTTCAAAACGGGGCGCACTTTCCGAAGCATGGCCCTGAGGGAAGCTGCGTCCCGGTCTGAGCCGGAATTCTGGGACACGGCTTCTACTTCAAACAGAAGAAGGCGCGCTGCCTGCGGTTGATGCAGGCAGCGCGCCTTTTGCGTTGAGCTCCGTTGAGGTTCGAAGTAGTGGACTAGTTGGCCATGACGCCTTCGGTCCAGGCCTCGACGTCCTCGATGCGCAGGACGTTGGCGACCTCGGCCACGCAGTCGACGCTGGCAAGCTCGGCGGCGGCAGCCTGGACGTCCTTCTCGAGCGCGCGGTGCGTCAGGAAGATGACCGAGCAGGCATCGCTGACACCCGACTTGCCGTCCTCGACCTGGTTGATGAGCGAGATAGAGATGTTGTGCTTGGCAAAGATGTCGACCGTCTCGGACAGGGCACCCACGCGGTCGGCGACCTTCAGGCGCACATAGTACTTGGTCTGGAGTTCGTCCATGGGCTTAAAGGCGAGGTTGTGACCATAGGGCTCAATCTCGGGCAGCGGAGCCACGCCGCGGCTGATCTGCTCGGAGAGCGACAGGATATCGCCCACGACGGCGCTCGCGGTGGGGAAGGAGCCAGCTCCGGCACCGTAGAACATGGTCTCGCCCACGGCGTCGCCTACCACGTAGACAGCGTTCATGGCGCCGTTGACCTTGGCAAGCATGTGATCGGCGGGGATCAGCGTGGGGTGCACGCGGACGTCGACGCCGGCATCGGTGTTGCGGGCGATGCCCAGCAGCTTAATGGTGTAGCCGAGCTCGCGGGCCTGGGCGATGTCCTCGGCGCCGATGGTACGGATACCCTGCTGGTACACATCGTCGGTGGTAACGCGGGTGCCAAAGCCGATGGAGGCGAGGATCGCCGTCTTGCTGGCGGCGTCGAAGCCGTCGACGTCGGCGGACGGGTCGGCCTCGGCGTAGCCCTTGGCCTGGGCGTCGGCGAGCACGTCGGCGTAATCGGCGCCCTCGGCGTCCATGCGCGACAGGATGTAGTTGGTGGTGCCGTTGAGAATGCCGGCGATGGTCAGGACCTTGTTGCCCACCAAGTCGTGCTCGAGCGTGCTCACGATGGGGATGCCGCCGCCGCAGCTGGCCTCGCACTTAATCTGCACGCCGCATGCGCGCGCCTTCTCGGCGAGTGTCTCGACATGACGGCCCAGCAGGGCCTTGTTGGCAGAGACGACGTGCTTGCCGTTCTCGAAGGCGGTGGTAAAGATCTCGGTTGCGGGATGCTCGCCGCCGATCAGCTCGACGACGATGTCGACGGCGGGGTCGGTGACGACGTCGTGCCAGTCGCTCGTAAAGGCCTCACGCTCAATACCGGCTGCCTCGGCCTGCTCCCAAGCAAGCGCGCAGGCGCGGGTCAGCTTAAGGTCGATGCCGTAGGCTGCCAGGTACTCATCGTGGTGGCTCTTGATCAGACGGGCCACGCCGCCGCCGACGGTTCCCAGACCGATCAGACCGACGTTCACGGTGCGCAGGGGTTCGCTCATAGATAGCTCCTTCGTGCATCTTATGGATGGATTAACCGCTTAAAGGTTGAGTGCATTCTAGCGTGAACCGAGGGCGCGTGCTCGCCAGGCAACAGGAGTCGCACAAAACGGCACCCCCGAAACGCTGCGGAAACATTGGAAACATGCTCGCTACAAACGAAACTCCGTAACAAACTGTCAACGTTTGCGCCATAAGGTTTGCCCTGTGCGACTGGGGCATGCAGGCGCTCGTCGGCGTGGAACGACGAGGGCCAAGTCGAGAAGCCCGCTACGGCCTATGTGATACAGGACGGCAAGTACATCGCCGCCTAAGTGCATATAACGACACCGGTGGGGCCGTTATATTCAGGGCAAGGACGCCTGTAACAGAACAGAAACATTACTTTCACACAATAAAGTGGCTAAACTGGATAAACAGACATGAATACGCAGAATTATGAATAAATGGGCAAAACAAAAGAAAAGTTGAAATAATCGCCACTTTTCTCAACTAAAGCGTCTACTATTTTGCGAACGCCGGACACGGCGAAGGATGGCCTGTCGGGCAACTGAAACCCGACGATAAATGAGAGGAGAGCCGCATGTCGAGCCTCACCGGTAAGTCATTGAACCCTGTTATGAATCGCAGGAGCGTTATCGCGAGCGCAGCAGGTCTGGGGGCGATGTCCATTCTAGCTGGCTGCTCCTCCAACGGCGGCGATAGCGGTTCCGCTTCGAGCGACGCTTCGTTTAAGATCGGCACCATCGGCCCGCTGACCGGCGCCAACGCGTCCTACGGCAAGTCCGTTACCCAGGGTGTCGAGCTTGGCTGTAAGGATTTCTCGACCAAGGAGCTGCCGCTTGCCAGCAAGGCCGAGGATGACCAGGCCGACGGCGAGAAGGCCGTCAACGCCTTCAACACCCTGCTCGACTGGGGCATGCAGGCCCTCGTCGGCCCGACCACCACGGGTGCGTCGGTTGCCGTTGCCGCCGAGTGCGGTAACGACCCCAAGACGTTCATGATCACCCCGTCCGCGTCCTCCGAGGACGTCACCGACGGCAAGGATTGCGTCTTCCAGGTTTGCTTTACCGACCCCAACCAGGGTGTCAACGCTGCCAAGTTCCTGGCCCAGAAGTATCCGGACGAGAAGTTCGTGCTGTTCTATAACTCCGGCGACGCCTATTCTTCGGGCATCGCAGATTCCTTTAAGGCCCAGGCCGCTGAGTCCAAGCTCGAGATTGTTGACGAGGAGACCTTTAAGGACGACTCCGCCACGAGCTTTACCAACCAGCTGACTAAGGCCAAGCAGGCCGGCGCCACCATGATCTTTGCGCCGATCTACTACACGCCGGCGTCCGTCCTGCTCAAGAACGCCAAGGACATGGGCTACGACGTCAAGATGATGGGCTGCGACGGCATGGACGGCATCCTGGGCGTTGAGGGCTTCGATACCTCTCTTGCCGAGGGTCTGCTGCTCATGACCCCGTTCTCCGCCGACGACGAGAAGAACGCCGACTTCGTTAACGCTTACAAGGATAAGTACGGCGATACCCCCGACCAGTTTGCCGCCGACGCCTACGACGGCGTGCACGCGGTGGCCGAGGCCGTCAAGGAGGCCGGTCTTGGTGTCGAC